>DAHWIP010000119.1:0-6121 GCA_027344975.1 Phycisphaerae bacterium | reverse complement strand
ATTTGCACCGCATCCTGCAATGGCCTTCCGAAATTAGAGTTATATCTTTCAGGCACCCGGGGGTGCAGGAAAGCACCGTCCATCTCCCGAATGGGGATATTGAAAAATTGTATTTTATGGGTTACCCGGGTATTCCATGGAGAATCACGGTCGTGCGGCCGAATCACACTTTCGTCACCGCTTCGCTCAACTGGGCGCCCGACAGGCGCCTCCGCAGCATTCACCTTCAGGATTTTGCCGATGGTCGAAGGTGGATCATCACTTTGAGACGCCGAGTGGGGGCTGGTTGACCATGATAAGTTCCGCAGAAGCGGTCGGACTTGGCGCCGTTGCCTACACCGGCGCTATGACGACTTTGGGAGCGGTGCTTTACCACAATTCGCCTCTGGTAGCGCCAGTTATTTCACGCATACCGGATGCCGATGCCGTCGCACTTACATTTGATGATGGTCCAACCCCGCAGTTTACGGTTCCCATACTCAAGGCGCTGGCGTCGGTTGACGCCAAGGCGACCTTCTTCTGCATCGGGGAAAACATGGCTTCCCACCAATCGCTGGTGCGCGATATGCTCGCGGCTGGACACTGCATCGCTAACCATACCTGGAGCCATGATCATGCGGGCATCTTGGGCAGCCGGGATTATTGGCGATCTCAGTTGCAGCGCACCAGTGATCTGATTGCCGAGCTTTCCGGAGCCCGCCCTACCCTTTTCCGTGCGCCGATGGGATTTAAGATATGGAATCAGGCAGCCGCAGTCAGAGAATTGCAGATGCGCTATGTCGGTTGGCGAGCCTGGGCGTGGGACACCACTGGCGCGCCTGCGCAGCGTATTTTCACACGGATTACAAAAAAGCTCTCCGCGGGTGATATTATTCTGCTTCATGACGGTCTGGAATACGCCCGCCGCCACGCATCGCAGTCGCAAACCGTTACCGCGCTTCCGGATATTCTGGCATTTATCCGCGACCGGGGGTGGAGCTTTAAGAGTCTGGCCAACCTATAATCCAAACGGGTGTCCGAACGTGGAGGATGGTCGGAAGAACTGATATCGAACACCGACGACTGATGGAGAATATGTTGCTTATGCCGATTCGCAGCATGTTAATTCTGTATTCCACGCTCATGGTGGGAACATTCACCGCGATTGGCCCGTCGGCAGCGGGCGCACCATCCACCACCAATCCCTTTGCACATCTGATCCGGATCAAACGTGACATTCCGTATGTCATGGGTGGCATTCCCGCGCAGACGGGAGATCTGTATATCCCACGGAGTCTCGGCAATCATCCCGCGGTCTTACTCATCCATGGAGGAGCATGGAAATGGGGCAGTCGAAACGACACGGGCGTCAGTTACATCGCACCGAGGTTGGCCGCCAACGGATTTGAAGTATTCAATATTAACTATCGATTGATCGGTGCCGGCGGTCGCTTTCCCGGTGACCTGATCGACTGCAAAAATGCACTCGCGTGGCTCTTCATTCATGCACACCGGTTACACATCCGCCCGGGTGAAATCTTCGTCGCCGGATGTTCTGCGGGAGCTCATCTTGCACTGATGACGGCGTACACAGCGCAAAGCAAATATTTTATTCCGACTGCCTACCCCAATGAGCGCGTTAAAGTGCGGGCCGTGATCGGATTCTACACACCCACCAATCTCATGTTGATCCACGGTTTGAGCCGAAAAACATGGGCGTATCAATTGGTGCAGGATTATCTGAAAAATTGGTTGAAACTCCATCCCATCGATGGCATGCTCACGGCTTCGCCCATTGCCTATTTGCATCACGCCGTTCCTACTCTTCTTTTTCAGGGTACCCGAGACAAACTGGTGCCTCCGATCGAGGCCTCTACGTTGGCGGGTGCATTAAAGGATGCTCATAAACCGGTTAAGCTGATCATGGTCGAGGGTGTCGGGCATGCGTTTATGAATTTTCCTTCTCCTGAGCGACGTGATGCCCTGAACCAATTTCTTGCCTACCTCAAGTCACAATTAAAACGTTCCTCCGCCCGTAAATAACGCTTTTAAGCTGTCGATTCCGATTTCCATCCCGCGTAAAACTCTCTACTCCGCCACATGCTCAAATCCCGCCAGTCTCATGATGAATCGCTCAGGTCTGCGGTATACCGTCCGTATGATCAGCGCTGAACCCAATCGCCGCCACAAGTCGACTTTGCCGCAAACACTTCACGGCACATTCCGTATAGAATGTGTCAGCGGGTTTGACAAAGGAACCACCCGGTGGAAGAGTGTTGAAGCAGGAATCAGTTTTGATGAATAACACCTCACCATGTCGTAAATCAGGGTTATCACATTTCACATGCATTGTCGCAGCTGCTGGCGCTATGATGGCTTCAACTCTGCCGGCCGGAGCGGCTAGCCCTCAAACCATTACGCTCGCGCAGAAGGCGCAGAATTTCGTCATGCTGCAGAATCTCAAAGGACTGGCGAAGCTAAATGCGGAGATGAAGGGTAATCCCGCCGATGCTCAGTTGCACCAATGGCTGACGAGTTATCTCAAAGAGATGAATTCTATGGCAGCTCTCGCGACGAAAACCTATCTGCAACAGTGCGCCCTGGCAAAAAAAACAATGGTCAAGGCAAACCCCGTTCTCGCATTCGAACATATGCTTGCGGCCTACGCGGTAAGCACCGATAAACCGGCATTCAAAAAGAAACCCTGGGTGATCAACCTCGTTAAACGCACCGCCCGTAAGGCCGCAGAATATGAGCGTACCAATCGCTTTCTCGATGCGTTGGAACTCTACACGCAGCTGAATCGGATGTACAAAATCTCGATGCGTTTTTACAACCGGCTTCAAAAAGTTACGCGGCGAACCACTCTACTGGCGGAATATACCCCTAAACAATTCTATAAGTTGCAGGAATCATTCCTGCTCAAGAAAAACGAGGCGGTTCTTCCCTCTGGTGCCCATATCCCCGGACAAAAAAAGGCGCCGAAGAGCACGACCGTAAAAACCGCGCCTTCTTATCACAACTGGCACAAATCCATCCGCGGGATCAATCAGGACCTGCTCGTTGAAGCCCTTGATTTGACCGAACATCGCTGGGTCTTCAATCTCAATTATCATCAACTGCTTACCGGCGGTCTCAAAATGGTGCGCCTTTTTCCCCAGACACCCATGCTGGCAGATACATTCCCGCGTTTGAATCATGCTGCCGATGTTCGGCGATTTACCGATACCATCAACCAGTTGCTTAAACGCACTCAAGGCCATCAATCGATCGATACCGATCAAATGATCTCCATTTGGAGTAAACTCCTCTCCGCCGATAAGCAAACGGTTAAAATTCCGACCGGTGTGATGGTAAAAGAATTCACCAATGGTGCACTCGGTACGCTGGATCCCTTCACCGATGTCTTTTGGCCCAATCAGGTAGCGGAATTTAAAAAGATGATGGAGGGAAAATTCGGTGGCGTTGGAATCCAGATTCAACCACATGACGGCTTTCTCCGCGTCATCAGCCCTCTCAACGGAACGCCTGCATATCGTGCCGGCATCGAGGCCAACGACCTCATCACCACAGTCAATGGCAAGAGTATCCTTGGAATGTCGCTCGATTCCGTTATTCATAAAATCATGGGCAGGCCCGGTACGATGGTAACCCTCGGCATCCGCCGGGCCGGTGTGCCCCATCTGCTCGTGTTTCATCTCAAGCGGGCGGAAATCGAAGTACACTCCGTCGCGGGATTTTTGCGAAACCCGGCAACGGGACGATGGCGATTTATGATCGACCCCCGGCAGCGCATCGGTTACATCCGCGTCACCCAGTTTGAAAGTGACACCGCCAGAGAATTCAGGCGGGCGATCGATCATCTGCTGCGGCATCATGTTCGCGGCATCATTGTTGATCTGCGTTACAATCCCGGCGGCCTTCTTGAAATTGCTCTGCAGATGTGTCGGATGTTCCTTAAAAACGGTGTTATCCTATCTACTTACGGGCGCACAAGCCCCAAGCGAACCTGGCACGCGACATCGAATCCGCTGGTGCCGACCGACGTTCCCATGATCGTTCTGGTCAATCAGGATAGTGCCAGCGCCTCGGAGATATTCAGCGGCTCCATGCATGATCGGCACCGCGCACTGATCATTGGCCATCGCTCGTATGGCAAAGGATCGGTTCAGAATATTTACCCCATCGGATTGAAAGGCAATGCCATCCTCAAATTAACAATCGCTCATTACTACCTTCCCGACGGAGAATGTGTTCAGCGCAATCCACACGCCAAAACGTGGGGCGTGCAGCCCAATATCACCGTTCCCTTTTCGCCGGCGCAATTATTGGACCTTCAAGAGTCCTGGCTGGATGCGGATGTCATCCCCAATTCGTCCGATAAAGCCAAAGCGATAAAAGCCGATGGCGGAAAGCTCCCCCTGCCGATAAAACAGGAAGCGTTTGATACGCAGTTGGATACGGCGCTTACCATGATGCGCCTGACCTTATTGCAGAAAGCTGCAGGCAACTAACAGAGGGATTTATGCGCAGTTCAACGCGATTCTGGGTGTGCGGAATATTATCGATGGCGACGGCGGCGGCCTTTTTCGCCGCCACTCTCTACGTAAGTATTCGATATCTCGCAAAACCCCACGGGATCATGGATTGGACCGTCCAACTCACCGGGGCAACAATCGCCGCCACTATTGGGTTTTTCCTGATGTGGGGCCATTGGCAAAGCCCAGTGGGTGACGATCTTTCATCATCGGCCGGAGCGGGCAATGCCGTCGGCAAGACAAAAACCAACACCTCACCATCCAGCTGAAAGCAATGGCACCACGATAGCCCGATCGTACCGTCCCCGGATTATGACGAGCGGACTTCCTCCGCGGTTTTACCCAGCGCCGTAATCTGCACCAGTTTCGCGTTTTCCTCATCTGGTACGAGATCGGAATGGCACGCCATCGGTTTATCCTTATGCGCGAGTTTATGAATTTCTTCCTGCGTAAGCACGCCTCGCTGCTTCAGCAGTTCTAATCCGTCGGCAGAAACGCCCGTTGATTTTGAAGCGGTTTTGACCGGTACAAACGCCGCATCTTTTCCGCTGGCAAACTCCTGAATCTCCTTGCTGATCCGCATGGAGCACCAATCATGCCCGCACATCGCGCAGAAATCGGTATCAACCTCGAGATCTTCATCATGAAGTGCTCGCGCAGTATGCCCGTCAAACGCCAGTTCAAACATCTTCGGCCAATTCAACGCCGCCCGGGCCTTGGACATGTCATCATCCCATTGCCGGGCACCGGTGATGCCGCGGGCAATGTCACCCGCATGGGCGGCAATCTTATAGGCGATACATCCCGCCTTGACATCCTGTGCCTTGGGCAGACCGACATGCTCCTTGGGAGTCACATAGCAGAGCATCGCTGCTCCGGCCCGCGCCGCTTCGGTCGCGCCGATGGCGCTGGTGATATGGTCGTATCCGGGAAACACATCCGTCGTCAGCGGCCCCAGCACATAGAACGGGGCGTCGTCACAAACCCGTTGCTCCAGCTGCATGTTCAGTGCAATCTGATCCATCGGTACGTGCCCCGGGCCTTCCACCATCACCTGTACACCCGCCTCGCGGGCCCGATGCACCAGTTCACCCAACGTTCTGAGTTCCGCAAGTTGGGCCGCATCGGTGGCGTCGGCGCAGCATCCGGGCCGCAGGCCATCCCCCAGGGAATACGTCACATCATATTGCCGCATGATCGCAGATATTTCATCAAATAATTCGTACATCGGATTCTGTTTGTTGTGCACGATCATCCATTTGGCCAGCAGGCTCCCGCCACGGCTCACAATGCCGGTAAGGCGATTTTTTACCAATGGCAGATGTTCCTTCAATACGCCGGCATGAATGGTAAAATAATCCACGCCCTGCTGCGCCTGGCGTTCAATTTCCGCCAGAATAATGTCGTAGTTCAGGTCTTCAATCCGGCGGCCGATGATCATCGAATAAATCGGAACGGTTCCGATCGGAATCGTACTGTTGTCGATGATCGCCTGTCGGCATTCTACCAGATTTCCTCCGGTGGAAAGATCCATAAGCGTATCGGCCCCATATTTCTGCGCCCATTTGAGTTTCTCGACTTCTTCAGCAGTGTTGGAACTCACC
>DAHWIP010000118.1:0-6160 GCA_027344975.1 Phycisphaerae bacterium | reverse complement strand
CGAACGGATCAGTCATCTGGAGGTCAGCAAACCACCGGCGCAGATTTGCAGCAGCCACGTCGAGGTAGGTTTCAAGATAATCACGGACGACGATCCGGGCTGCGTTGGCGGTGAGGACGAGGCAGTAAAACGCATTGGCGTCCGCGCCCAGCGCCAGGCGCCCGGCCTTGGGGCTTTCAAGTAAACCAGCGATTTGGCCCGGGTCTCCCGAGTCGAATACGGAGGTGATATCGTCAATGGCCTGCTTATTTTTTCCCCAGAAAAGGAATGTTGTCGCGCCAACGGTGATCTTGGTTTTGCCAAGGGTTCCTTTGAGTAGCGCCTGGAGCGCCCGGCTGTACCCTTCGGCGGCGCGGTAGCCAATATAGGCATTTCCAGCTTTGCTCAGGCCGTAGCTTTCAAAAGCCTCCTTATCGCCCGAGACGAGGCACGACCCCATGGACGACCCGCCCGCGATGCCGGATATCTTTGTGCCGTGCACCGTGGCGACGGGGCCAATTTCGCCGGTAACTTGGCATAATCCGATCGGCCCGGCTTCCTCGCGCTGTGCCGTGACACCAGCAAAGTATTTCCGCCACCAAGTGCGAACGGGTTCTCGCTCGATGATCGTGCGCCCCTCATCATCGTAAAATTCGAAAGTGCAGCGGGCGCCGGCGTCCGCATCGAGATGATTGATGTCCGCGGCAACACGAGCGGCCAGGGCCGCATCTGACTGCAGCCGGCGGCCGAATTCCGCCACCGCGCCAAGCGCGGGGTCACGGGAGGCTGCGGCCGCCTCTTCCATCTGTCGCCAGAATGTTATTCTTTTCGCGACATCTTTCCGCGCATCGCTAATAGGAATCACACGGGGAAGGGTATCGACGAAAAACCGCGCGAAGCCCGCACTGGCGGTATTGCCATGCTCCTTGGGGACCGAGAGCACCTTGCCGTTGTTGCGTTTCTTCTTGACTCCCCCTTTTGTCGGCACTTCGACAAACCCGCGCCTGTCTTGGACCCCGCCATAGTCCCCACCATCGCGAACGACGATAGTAAACGGGACGGGGCGTTCCTCAAAGGCAGGATCGGCCAGAAGATTCTCTCGCTCGGCAAGTTCGTAGAGTCGCTTGATAATCATGCCGCCACCTCCCAGCCGAGCACCCTTACCGGCGGCTGCCCTTCAGGACCTTCCTGCTCCGTGTCGCAGTGCATGGTGCCGTTGGAAACCCCGGCCTGAAAAAAACCGGGCCGGTTTTCGTCACCGAACTGGATGTCATAGAGGATCAGCCCGAGAGATTCCGTCCACGGCAGGGGCTGCTCAGTGCCATCCGGTGGGGCAAAGTCGCATGCAAACTCGCGGCAGCCCAAATATGGGCGATGGAAGCATTGTCCCTTGGCAACCCGCCGCAGAAACATTTCGCGATATTTTACGGGCGGGTCATGAGCGTCGAACGGCCCGACGTCCACACTGGCTTCAATCAGGTACGCGACATCGCGCAGGGCCATGGTATTGCGTTGCGTACGCATTTGACCACCCCGATCCTCGCGGGTGGATGAATCGACCAGAAAGGGTTCGGGTGGTGCGGCGCCAAGGGCCCAACGATTAACTGTCCCAGGTGCGATCTTGCCTTGGATTTCGTTTCGGCGGAAGCTGATGAATTCCGGCTTTTCCGTCGAGCGCGAAAGCCACCAGGGTTGAAGGGCGGTAATTCGCCGAATATGCCAATGGAAGGCGGGGACAAGTTTGCCGCCGGGGCCCGTTTTCTTCTTAAATAGGATCGCATCGAGAACGCCGCGAGCGGCCGACGGGGTCATGATCGGATATGACACCCGCTCAACCTTTAATTCCGGTCGCGTGAAACATGCGTACGGTCCCCAAACTTTCACTTTGACAACTTCTTTTTCTGCCATGTGCCTAACTCCGTAAAAAGTGGACACCCTGTAGTCGATGATGGCGTCTGATCATTCTCATAGAACGCAGTTCCCCAAAGATCCGTCGAACTGCAGACCGGTTTCTGGATCGTAACGAAGGTAGCAAACGTTGAGGCCCGGAGCATCCTCAGGCTTCGCGCAGCACATCCCCGCCGTTCGCCAATCAGACTGGTTCAGATTCACGGTATATCGCTGCAGTTGCCGGTAGGCCGCCCGGCTGCCCGTCTGCCGAACGGCTTCGACAAGTTCCGCAATCTGCTTCTCCGCCTCCTGCCAGCGCGCGACGATCACGGGCGTTGTGTTTTGATCAATAATTCGGTAGGACGATGCGACACTGGCAAACGCCCATTTGTTTTTCGCCTCGAGTATCTCGCGACAATCGGTATCACCCTCAGCCAGAAGACGGCGGTAATATTCGGATATATGCGAGGTGTCATCAATGCATGGCGTCCGTCCCGATCCCAAAAATATATTACGCACGATTCCCGTCCCACTCCGGTACCATGCGCTTGGCGGAAGGTTGCCTTCGCGACTGTTAAATACCATCACCACTCCCCCCGGCTCACCGCCCCGGTTCAGCGTTCGTTCGCGGTTACAGCGCCCCGCCGCCTGTACGATGGAATCAAGCGGGGCGAGTTCTCGCAGGACAACCGGAAAATCCAGATCGACGCCCGCCTCTACGAGTTGCGTCGACACGACGCGACACGGCTGCCCCTGGCGGATGGCGGATCGGACGGCATGGAGCACCTTGGCGCGATGTGCCGGGCACATATTGGTGGAAAGATGCCACGCAGAAAGGCCCATGCCACGGATAAGGGCAAAGACACTTGCCGCAGCTTTGCGGGTATTCACCACGCATAGCACCTGTGGGTGCCTCGCCATCAACTCCGCAACCTGCGGCCAGTCAAGGGGGTCGTCTTGCAGATTTGGCCACTCCACACGGACACGCCGGAGCCGGTTGAAAAGATCCGTCGGAGATGAGGCGATCTCGGTGGTCGAAGGAATCCCCGCAGGAAGCCATTGTGTTCGCTGCCACGCCGGTTGCGTGGCCGTGCAAAGGACGACGGTGCATCCCAGATATTCCGTGATCTGCTGGAGCATCTTGCATGTGGGGGCCGTGAGGCCCGGAGGCAGCGTTTGGCACTCGTCGAGAATGATGACGCTTCGCGCAATGTTGTGCAGTTTGCGGCAGCGGCTGGGTTGGTTGGAAAACAGCGATTCGAAAAACTGGACGCTCGTCGTTGCAACCACCGGTGCATCCCAATTTTCGGCGAGGCGGTCGGCCCGATCTGAACCCGTGGCATCGGCGCCACCAGACCCCACAGGTTCCGTGAGGCTATGATGTTCGAGGACAATACCGCCTTGCGGCGTATCCCCAAGAGCGCGGCGAAAAACCTCAGCATTCTGTTCCAGAATACTCAGGTACGGGGCGACATAAATAATTCGGCGGAGGCCTCGATGGGCGGCGTGTGCCAAAGCGAACGCGAGCGATGCGAGGGTTTTACCACCCCCAGTAGGGACGGTTAGAGTGAAAATTCCCGTTGGGGCACTGGCAACGGCCAGAGCGTCGTCAAGTATGCAACGCCTGATCTTCGCCATCTCCGGGTCGGCACACCTGCCCGCGACGCGGTCAATCTCCGCAAAAACCCGGCCGAGTAGTAGCGAGGGGTCCAGCCGGATTGGTGGAGATTCAGGTGCTAACCCTGCCGCCGCCGCATGGAACGCAGAGGTATCAAGCCAATCGGCGTCCACGAGGCAGCTGAAGAGCAGCCGCGTTCGGATCGCGTCATAATCACCCGCGGCTCGCAATCCGTTGTCGCCGGCGAGACTGTCAAGTTCCGGTACCTCCGCAGTAGCAACGGCTTTTACCTCTTTCCAAACTGGCCTACCCCGCTCGCTCTGGCCGCGGACGTCGCAGCCGTCGGGGATTCCCCCGTGGTGGCCGAGTATCGCAAATGCAATATCCGCCCAGCATCGCTCCGCTGCCGCTGCGGCACCGGCCTGCTTGTGCCAGGTGGATTCTCCACTTTGGGTGGAATCGCGAAGCCTTTCCTGAAAGCCGCTCCGGTATTTTCCGAGATCATGGAGTAAGCCGGCCGCGTACGCAGCTTGGGCAAGGCCGGCATCCCCCGGACGGGCGTCCTCCGCAAATTGGCGCGCCCGCAACGCGACCTCCCGAAGGTGATCGCAAAGCGGCTGCCAAGTCGTCTCGCCGCCGGGTAATGTGTGTGCGTAATATTTCACCTCGACCTCCTGTTTGATCAGACGCCCGAAGACGCAGCCGCCTTTTTATGCCGACCGCACAACAGGACCTGTGATTCCCGGATTCTCACACCCGTCCAACCGATTGTCAAGCTGAAAGCTGCGAAAAAATATTGAGATTTTTATTTGATGATTTTGCCGGCCGGCCGGCACCAATTCCACCTGCTCACGCGTTGCTAATCGCCGCAAACGCTCATTCCACAGCCCGGATTGCACTGCCGCCGCCTAGACCAACTGGCGGGTGCGGATGCTTAAATAATGATTAATCACTGAAAGATTCAGCGCGTCGGCATCGGACTCAATCACCAGCACGCCGGTGCGTGCAAGCTCCGCCAGTGAGCCCGCCCGCTCCATCGAAAGATGCCGCGCCGCCAATACCTGCGCGACACCCACCGGCGTTCGGGCACCGGAATCCGCCACTGCCGAAAGCAGCGGATCCCGCAGTGAAAACACCGTCACCAGATGCCGCCGGGCAATACTCGGAGCCGCCGCCCGCAGGTTCTCAACCAACTGCGGGTCGCTCAGATCGGTGAAGATGAAGACCATGCAGCGCCGGGTCTGCCGGGCCCGGATCGCCGAGGCAAGCCCGAAATAGGACGGAAAGACCGGGTGGCTCTGAATCTCCACTAATTTATCAGTAAGCTTCGCCTTGGCCGCCGAACCCCCCGCTGGTTTGACGTAGCCGCCGATCACATCGCGGAACACCAGCAGACCCACATTATCCCGTTCCACATCCGCCACATGGGCCAGCAGAATGCCGGCACTGATGGCAAAATCCAGCATAGTCCGGTCGCCGGCCGGACGCGCGGTGAGGCGGCTGGAATCCATGCAGATCAGCACATCCTGCCGACGTTCAATCTGGTACAGGTTGGAGATCAATCGCTGATGATGCGCCGACGCCCGCCAGTTAATATCCCGAAATTCATCATCGGGCAGATAATCGCGCAGCTGTTCAAATTCGCGGCCGCTGCCCAGCAATCGCCGATGATGCACGCCGGAGAGGCCCAGCGCCCGGTGGCGACGCAGCGATTCATAATGCCGCACGGGTGTCATATCAGGATAGATGCGCACCGGCTCGGGGGCAGGCGGCTCGAAACGAAATACACCCCATGCAATGCCATAGGACGCACTGATGATCGGTCGTGAAAAAGTCAGCAGGCCTCGCCGCAGCGCCCGGCCTGAAAATTCGCAGCATGCCTGTCCGCCGGGCTCCACGCGAATCGTCTGCTCGGTCTGCGGGCAATCAAAACTTTCCGGCCATTGATTTTCTACCATAAACAGCATGACGCGCCGGGTGGGATTATTCACGGTGACGAGAATGGAGAGTGACTGGCCGATCTCACCACGGTGCGGCGTATGGACGGTGGCTTGAATGCCGGATCGCCGGAGGCCTGCGCCCTCCATGATGATGAGCAGCACAACCGCGATGTCCAGCAGCGCAACGCCCCAGATCAGCGGCGGGTATATCGCCGCCCCCAGGGCCAGCAGGGCTCCAAAAGCGAGTGCGGCAAGACCGATGCGTCCGGGTGCGATCATCGGGGAATTTCCTGCTTGGAGACCAGTTCCGCCAGCACGGCGGATTTGTCAGTACCTGCAATCTCCGCGTCGGCGGTCAGCGTGATGCGATGCTCCAACACGGGATTCAGCACGCGCAGGACATCATCCGGCGTGACATAATCGCGCCCCTGCACCAGAGCCCACGCCTTGGCGCTGGTCAAGACGGCGATCGATGCCCGCGGCCCGCCGCCAAGCTGAATCGATTCATGCTCACGTGTGGAACGCACAATCCGCAGAATGTATTCCAATATTCCCGGCTCCACCCGCGCCCGTTCAGCGGTGCGCTGCAGCCCCGTTACCGCGTCAATATCCAGCAGCGGTTTGACGGCGGTATCCAGTTGATCCGGTGGCCGCCCTTCATGCACGGCCTTTAATATTTCCCCTTCGGCCTCCGCCGGTGGGTAACCGACGCGGATTTTCATCAGGAACCGGT
>DAHWIP010000117.1:0-6191 GCA_027344975.1 Phycisphaerae bacterium | reverse complement strand
CCTTCGATGCCTTCAATTTTCATGTACATGCTCATAGTGTTCTCCTCTATTGTGAAGTTCTAAATTGTTCCGACCGCACCGTACGGTCAGAATCATTTTCAAAAACCATCAGCTTATGCCCCTTTGGCGGATTTAAGCTTGGACACAAGCCGAAGCGAAACCGTCAACCCCTCAAGCTGATAATGGGGCCGCAAGTAAAACTTCGACGTGTAATAACCCGGATTACCCGGAATTTCCTCGACCTCGACCTCGGCGGCCGCCAGCGGCCGGCGGGCCTTGGCCTCTTCCGATGCGTTAGCGGGATCAGGTTCGACATACTGCATGATCCAATTATTCAACCAGCGGACCATATCTCCTTTTTCCTTAAAGCCACCGATCTTGTCCCGCACCATGCACTTGAGGAAGTGCGCAAAGCGACAACTTGCGAACAGGTAGGGCAGACGGGCGGCCAAATTCGCATTGGCCGTTGCATCCGGATCATCATACTCCGTCGGTTTATGGAGCGATTGTGCGCCGATGAATACCGCGTAATCCGTATTTTTCCAATGCAGAAGCGGCATGAGGCCGTTCTTAGCCAATTCAGCCTCGCGGCGATCGGTGATGGCGATTTCGGTGGGGCATTTCATATCCACGCCGCCGTCATCGGTGGGGAACGTATGGCACGGTAATCCTTCCACTGTACCGCCGCTCTCCACACCGCGAATGCGGGCGCACCAGCCGTAGAGCTTGAATGCCCGGTTGATGTTCACGCCCATGGCATAGGCGGAATTGGCCCAGACGTAGTTGTCGTGCTTGGCCCCCTCCATATCCTCTTCATAGGCGAATTCCTCCACCGGATTGGTTTTGGCCCCGTACGGGAGGCGGGAGAGGAATCGCGGCATGGTGAGCCCGATGTAACGGGAATCTTCCGATTCCCGCAGCGACCGCCACGCGGCATATTCCGCCGTTTGGAATATCTTCGTCAGGTCACGCGGATCTGAGAGTTGCCGCCAGGAGTCGAAATTCATCACCGTTGGGGAGGCCGCGGAGATAAACGGGGCGTGAGCAGCAGCCGCTATCTGAGCCATACCGCTGAGAATCTCAACATCGGGCGGAGAGTGATCAAATTCGTAATCGCCGATCAGACAGCCGTAGGGAGCCCCACCGGGGGTACCGTATTCCTCTTCATAGATTTTCTTGAAGAGCGGGCTCTGATCCCAGGCGGTACCCTTGAACTTTTTAATGGTTTTTCCTAGATCCTTCTTGGAGATGTTTATGACGCGGATTTTGAGGTTTTCATCGGTTTCGGTGTTGTTCACCAGATAGTGAAGGCCGCGCCACGCACCTTCCAATCGCCGAAACTCTTCATGATGCAGTATCAGATTGACCTGCTCGGATATTTTCTTGTCCAATTCGGCGATGATGGATTCAATGCTGCGGCGGGCGTCGTCGGATATCAGGGCCGTGCGTTGCAGAGCCTGCTCCACGAGCGTGCCGACTGCCTCGCGCACCATACGAGAGGCTTCATCGGTTTTGGCTCCGATGTTTTTGCTCAACAGACTTGAGAACTCATCAACTGTTTTAATTTCTTTTACGGGCGAAGACGCTTGCTGTTCGCGCGCCATATGAAGACCTCCATGGTTATGTCTGATCTTTTGACAGTCGGGCGATGCCCGGCCGTCACCGTGTTGCTAAGACGCAGGTTTATCTTCCGCTTTCGGTGCCGAACCAAGCGCCGAAAGCAGAGCCGGGTCCTGAAGCACCTGCGCCACAAGTTGCTCAGCCTTATCCTTGCCGTCCATGTATGTAAGCAGATTCGCAAGCTGGGTGCGGGCGTTGAGCAACTTGGCCAGCGGTTCTACTTTTTTCGCCACCGCCGCCGGCGAAAAATCTTCCATACTCTCGAATGTCAGTTCGACATTGATGTTCCCTTCACCGGTCAGGGAATTGGGCACCTGAAACGCCACGCGAGGTTTCATCGCCTTCATGCGATCGTCAAAATTATCGACATCAATTTCCTGAAACGCCCGATCTTGAACGGCCGGCAGGGCATCTTTGGGATTCCCAGAGAGATCCGCCATGACCCCCATGACGAAGGGCAGATTGATCTTTTTCTCTGCGCCGTAAAGCTCGACATCGTATTCAATCTGCACACGCGGCGCCCGATTTCGAGCTACAAATTTCTGACTGCTTGCTTTTGCCATGTGACGTGCCCCTGTCATTGACTTTTAATATGCGACCCGAAACGGGTAGTTCTCACAACCGAATCTCCCATCCACCGCATTTGCGGCTGCAGCGCCGATGCTGTCAATGGAAACGCCGTCGGCGGTATTTGTCAAGTATCGTAAACGGGCCGCTCCAAACATCCGACACTCCAGTATATCTTATGTTTCGGCTCTCATCCTTCATAATCTTGATCCAAAAAACCTGACTATTTCAATTATAGTCGATTCCACGGCATACTCGACCACCAGGTTTTCTTTGCCAGCCATTTTTTGCCCGCAAATGTGCTGACCGCGTAGCGACTGGGCATTGGAGGATCAATAACAAAAGGCGATTCGCGAATTAAACGACCGGCCTGCTCGCGGATGGGTTGCAGTTTCGGCAACATCCGTTCAATGTCGTCCATCCAGCCGGGCTGCCCCATTTCCTCCCAAACCATGGCGATGATGTCCGAATCACTGGAGCCGTCGATCATATAAGCGCCGATCAGCGGGCATTTGCCGAAGATATCCAAGGCATACGCTCCAGGGTCCACAAAGAATGGTCGCGCTGCCATCGCCTCACGTGCCTCGATGGCAAACTTTGCGATCATCCGAGCAGCATTGGCAGCCGCCTTCGCCGCCCCGATGGCCGGGCTCAGCACAACATCGGCCCCTTTGGCCGCCAAGGCCGCGGCGTGGGCTCCGGTACTTGCTGTGCAAATGGCCGCTTTGGTTGCCGTGAAGGCAATATCCCGATTCAGAAGCTGCTCGACAGCTTGAAGCGCCCGCCTCGGGTCACCCAGAGCCACCGCATCGCGACCTGCGCCGACCTGATACCTCTGGTACCCTTTATGCACCACCGACGCCCAGAAGTAGAGCGCTTCGCTACCATCTTTCACGAGTGAAAACAGGGGAAGCATGCTTAATACGTGATCCGCTACCTGCTGGGCGGCCTGCAAACCCGTCTCGCGGGCGATGGTGGCTGCGAATTGCGACACTTCCTGAATCTGGGTGCCGAAAAACTCATTGAGGATGCTCATCATTTCCGCATTGGCCATTTTTTTTGCGGGAGCAATCGCCATCGACCCCACTGCACTGGCCGTTTTACCCACATCACTTTTCGCCGTTTGAACATCGTGAAGCACGCTGTATGCGCTGTACGCCTGGGTCTTGCCATCAATCGCCTGGTTGCCCACCTGCGTACCAAATTTTTTCAGCGGTTGAGTCTTATTTCCGCCCCCCTGATTTTTGATCTCATTGCGTAATTCGGTGACCGCCTGCCCCATCTTCTCCGCCGTGAGCGCCAGCCGCAGCTTGATCTTATGCCCGGCAAAAATCGCCCGCAACCGGGCCGGTTGCTCTTTGGCTACAACTCTCAGAATTTCCACATCCTTGCTGTCGAGCGGCAGGCGCATGGATTCCAAGGTACCCATCAGGGCCGTAATTGGCTTGGCTGGAGGTTTATTGCGTGGATCGGCCTCCCAATTGGTGCCTTCATTCTGCATCCAGCGCGTCAGGGCAATGCGAATTTGTGTCGCTTTCTCCGGTGTGGGATTTTTGTTGTATTCCTCAATGCGATCATCAATCGCCTTGAAGAGCTTGCTTCGGGGCTTGGTGATCCCCAATTCCGTCTGCGCCTTCCAATCTTTCAGAGTTGGTATTTTTGCCATGGCCGGAACCTCAGATTAAAACTTTGCCCACGGATTTTACCTTATGAATCAGTTCCTGCGATTCGTGCAGATTCGCCCACCTATCCCATTGAATCTCCAGAACGTTAACCCTCCCGATCCAGCCCGCCGATGGATTTTATCGTCGCAAGCGCATCAGGCGAGAGATCGGCAATGACATCCAGAAAATTCATATTGATCAGCTTCCGTGCACGTTTGAGAATCATAGGAACAGGACTCGACGGTTCGGCGGCCTCCAGATATCGACAGATGTCGTCGATGGCCCGAATGCAATCATCGCGGCTGCTGATTCCCCGTTGTGCCATTGGCGCGGCGGCTGAGGTGACCGGCATGGCTGCTGAAGTGGACACGTCACCCTCTGCGGTTGCAGCCGGAGCGGAGGGCGAAAGTCGCTTTTGAATCTGCATGGCCCAATTTTGAATGATTTTTCGCGTTCCCCGCAGATCGGCTCCTCTATCGGACCCCACATGCGTGGTCAATGTCTTATCAATACTGTCCCACGCCTGAAGGGCTTCAGCCGCCGCCTGATAAAGAGCCGAGAGCCGCTCTGGCGGCGTATCGCTGAAGGCCGCTTCAATCTCGGCAGGTGAGAGCGCCTTTTCGTCCGCCCCGGCGGAGAGTTCGCCGGTGCTGATCATGATCTGCCGAAGTGTGACCGGGCCGAGTTGCCGCGGAGCATTCAGCGGGACTTCCAGAAACCGCTGTGGAAATTTTAATGGGTCAGCATATGCATCCGCGGGCGGCGACATGGACGCAATAGCATTAATCCGCAGCGTGGGGTCGTTGTCGTCCTCCACATCCAATGGCGGCATGAGGTCCGGCCAGTAAGTCTGCAGATGCTGATCCAAGAGATGCAGCCCATCCCGCACTCCCTCGATACCCCGCAGCCGTGCCTGCGCCAGAACCAGATACACCATGACGCGCAGGTCTTTGGTGCGTTGGAGCAATGCGGTGCAACGAGCATGAATATCCCGCCAATCCGGTTCCTCGGCCGGTGTTTTGACACTCCCCATTTCCTGCTCCGGCTTGCCGGGCATGAGGCGTTCGAGTTCTGTAAACTCGGGATCATATGACAGATCTTCGCCACAGGGTGTGTCGGCGGAGATGGGTTTGAGCAACTCATTGACGTTCAGCTCGTACATGTCGTCACCTCGTTCTGTCAGTTGCAATTTACCAGATTTATTCGGCATGTCGAGGCGCATCACCAAGCGCCTTGCGGCCACAGGTCGAAAGAAAAACCCCGGCCGAATTCTATCGCGACCGGGGTTAATAGATCAGCTTTTTATCCGACGAAGTTGCGGCCGGTCGATCAAGCCGGACGGCGGCGGAGCAATAATCCGAGAGTTGCTACGCCCATCAGAGCCAGCGCGGCCGGTTCAGGCGTAGCGTAAGTGCTGTCGAGGCTGGCCTTGATGCCGGCATCGGACGGATCATTGCCAAAATCCACGGTGATACTGCTGGTGTCAATCGAATCGGATGTGGTCAATCCCGGCAGGTTGATGGTGAAGCTCTGATTATTGGCCAGCAAGGTTTGGCCCAAAATCGAACTTCCGGAATGATCTTTACCCGCACCACCGCCGCTCGTATTGCCGGGCAGTGCGTTGGAATAAAGCCCATTGCTGTCGGCGTTGCCGATGACAAACTCACCAATCGGGCCGTTCTGTCCGACACCACTGTTTGCGCCGGTGGCGGGAATCGCCTCGAGCGTGAGTTCACTGCCGGTCGTGCTCGGTCCACCAGTGGGGCCAGTCGGGCCAGTGGGTCCAGTCGTCCCGCTACCGGTCAGCACTTCCCACGCCGCCGTCGATGTGGTCGCGCCGGTTGTATATGTTCCAGAGCCATTGCTCGCCACCGTTATGGTGTTGAGGGTGGTATCCTGCAAGTTCGGAGTATTGGAACCGAGGGTGTAACCGTTAATCTGAAAGTGAATCGCCCCGACCGTCTGCGACACGTCGTAAACCGGGTCAGATGTGTTATGTACGGTCACCGTTAACTGACCGTTGCTGACCAAAAACCCGATCACGGCGCTGTACGGTCCATTGTCGTCGTTAGCCCGGATATTTCATCGGTTTTAGCCGCGAGAGATCGGACCGCAGCGTCGGAGGTCATTCTGGCCAGTTTTTTTTCGGGTTGGCGCATTGAGCGCGTAGCGCTTCCGGCCCCCCAACTTCTTTACCTATATGTCTGTTCCATGCGTCAGTCCTTTCTTTTCTGATGGGCCACTCCGGTTTAACCGCTCATTTGTGTACTGGTTCAGCCTGAAAAGGAGAACGAGTCCCGGTGCCTAAGGGACTACGGGCTTTGCACGATTGCGTTTGAC
>DAHWIP010000116.1:0-6225 GCA_027344975.1 Phycisphaerae bacterium | reverse complement strand
CTGAAACTTTCTCGCAAGCCGTGCGTGTCTACCCACCGTGGCCGTCGATGAATCGATGTGGGCCTGAGTGATGGAATCAGGGCGATGGGCCGACCCAATAGTGGGAAATGCCCTGCGGTAAATGCTCTGCGAGAGATACTCAATGAGCAATCGGCCAATAGACATTTTTTTCAAGGAGCGCACCATGCGAAAATTTTTGGCAGGTTTGGCAATTATCGGTTTAATCGGCGGTGCCGGGGCACTGCAGTTCAGTGCCACTCCACCGGCTGCAGCTCATTCGATGACGCCTCATGCAACCGGCAGCATCTCCGGAAAAGTGGTGGACTCAAGCGGTAACCCTGTGGCCGGCGCCTTCGTACGAATCATGCGCTTGCCGGGGCGAGGTGGGCACGGTCGGCACATGCGCCGCGGCCGCTGGCAGAAACCAACTCCCGGCAAAACCGTATGGCATATGATGGTGTTCGGCATCACGGCTACCGCCGATGACGGCACCTTTACCGCCAACAACGCCCCCGTAGGACGTTATCGAATCATGGTCATGGATCGTGGTGTGGGTTTCGGCCGCACACGCAGACCGATTTCGGTCACCGCCGGTGCTAATGCCGATGCGGGCACTATTACTCTGCACCAGCGAGGGCATGGCGGCCATCATCGCCGCAAGTGATCCCCTGCCGGAGTTGCAAGCGCCAAGGTCCCGACACAACCGTCCATAAGGCAACTCCTCCCCTCCAGCAGAGCCGCAACTTAACCCTGCAAGATGACCGCTTGTGGGGTTTTTTTTATTGCCTGTTCTCCGAGATATCGGAACCGTGCGATTCGGTGGTCGCGCGGATAGAATCTCATCCGTCGCGCCGGATCCCATGTGTTTTGTGAGATCGGCCCGGCAAGTTTGATTTGGGGAACTGTTTATGAGTCAAACATCCACACCGGTGTATTCCACGGTGCAGCGGGGCGGAAGCCTTACCGTCAGCTCTGGCAGCCCCTGGGAGCCGAAAATCGGCTACAGCCGGGCGGTGAAAAAAGGGAATATGATTTTTGTCAGCGGTTGTGTGGGCATTGAAACGGATAAAACTTATTCAGCCGATGTAAACCGGCAGACGGAACGTTCGCTGGAGATCATCCGCAGTGCGCTCGAAACGCTCGGGGCTTCAATGGCCGATGTCGTCAGTACCCGCATGTACATCACCGACATTGCCGAATGGGAAAACATCGCATTGGCGCACGGCAAGGTCTTCGGTGAAATTCGACCCGCAACCGTTATGGTGGAGGTATCCAAGCTCATCGATGATGCCGCACGGGTCGAAATTGAAGCCACCGCCATTGTCGGCTGATCGACGGCACCCCCCGCCAATGTGGGCTGTTCACCTCCGGACATTGGCGGCGGCTACCGCTTTGCTTGCAAGCGCCCTTCAGGCCGGGTGTCAGTCGGGTGGAGCCGGCCGTCAGGCGTTGGACAATCGGTCCGCCATGCCCGCCGGCCTGTCATCGGCGGCTCTGCGCCGCATCGCTGCCGACAAGCTCGACGTGACGCCGATGACCGATAGCATCGGACAGAGGGGCTTTCGTCTCTCGGCTGGTCCATACCAGATTTTTACCGACATTAAAAATCCAATTCAGCAACGGCTCATCATGCGGGTGTTGAAGCACGCGCTTCGCCGGTTTCAGTCTCTGCTCCCCTCCGCCCGTCTCCGCCCGCCCCTGAAGGGGTACATCTTCGCCCACCGTCGGCAATGGGCGATCTTCACCCGAAAAATGATGCCGACCGTCGCTCCCTACGCCCTCCATCCGATGGTTTATGGCTACGACCATAAAGGAGTTTTCGCGCTTCACCGCACCAGCGTGCCCACCATGCTTTCCGTCGCCGCGCATGAGGCATGGCTTCAATTCAGTTATGTATCCCTGAAAGATCATCTTCCCGCCTGGATGGATGAAGGGTTGGCGGCGCAGTTTGAAGCGGTCTGCTGGCGACATGGAAAGCCGAAATTTATCGCGGCACTCAATTACCCCCGCTGGCTGGCACTGCGGGCCGTATGCCGGGCCAACGATTTTATCCCGCTGCATATTTTCACGCGGATGGATGCCGGCGCCGCCATCAACACCGGGCCGCAGATGACGGAAATTTACTACGCGCAGCTCTGGTCCCTGATGCTTTTTATCACGCACCATGACGGCTGGGGTGTTATTAAACGGGCGCTGCACAGCAGCGAGATGGGGCAGCTCACACCGTTGATGCTCAAGGCCGGGCTTTCGCCTTACGATCTGTCTCACGAAACCACGCGCTGGAATATGGTGGCGGGGCCGATTTATTTTCATCACTTTATCTCCCGCCACCCGCGAAAATTTGCCGCCCAATACCACACCTTCGCCCGACGGCTCGCGGCCCACTGGCCACCGATAATTCCCCGTTGAACTGGAAGTTCTCCGCGGCCAATCGGAGGGTCAAATCGAGTCTTAGCGTGGTCGGTTGTGCGCACGGGCCGGCCATCCCATGGGACGGACTTCGCCCTTTGGATACCCACCGTCGCCGCTATCTCGCCAATGCCTGCACGACCAGTGCCCCGCCTGTCATGATTAATACGGCGTAAACGATGAGGAAAACCCGGTGATCAATCAATCGTTTATTAATAGCATGCCCGATCGCGAGGGCCGGAAGCATAACGGGCAGTGAAAATAGAAAATAGCGCAGCACACGCCAATCTACGAGGCCCAGCGCGATATATCCCCCCAGCCCCACCAGACTTGCCGGCAGAAAATACCCCTGGAGTGTGGCTCGAAACTGCTGGGGCGACCATCTTCGAAGCGATCCGTAAACCGCCAGCGGCGGACCGTTCATGCCGTACGCACCACCAAGTACACCCGCTGCAAATCCGCACCCCAGCAGCCACCCCCAACGATCTTTTTTGAAGTGCCGTTGGCTTCCGCCCCGGATGGAAAACACCGAAAAAGCAATGATCACCGTGCCGAGAATGGCTTTGACAATGTGGGCGTCAACGCGGGTGAGCAATAAAAAGCCAAGTGGGATGCCGAACAGAGTGGCAAGCAGCCATACGCTTACGCTGCTCGTCTCAATTCGCCGCCAGTCCTGAACCACAACTGTTCCGGCCGCCACAACGGAGACCATGACAGCCAGGGGGGCCGCAACGGTAATCGGTATCCGCAAAGCCAGAAGCGGAACCAAAATAAGCGCCTCGCCAAAGCCGAGCGCTGAGCGAACCAGCGTCGCGACAAAAACGACGATCAGCACATAGAAAAGCAACGATTCTGCCACGGGAATACCTTCCAGAAAAGACTGCTGGGAGTGTTTCCATTGAAGAACCCGTCTTCGCTCTTCGGCAACAAATCCGCATCTGCCTGAGGATGAATCTGATCCTCCCGGACGAGGAAGGGATCAGTGGCCGGCTTCACTTTAGTTTGTCGAGCGGTGCAAAGACCAGCACCGTTTCGCGAGCAGGCACCTGACGCCCATCAGATAAAAATGTCGGCCCAATGAGATTAGGATGCGTTTTGAGGCCCGTCGGTGCAACGATCATGAAATGATGCGGCGGCAGGGGGATGTCGAATATCAGGTGACGGAAGATGTGTCGCCGTGGTTCGGCCGCTCGCACCACGCCCAGCGAATAGGGCCCGCGACTGAATGTAACGGTGCCGAGATTCACCGCTGGCACGATCTGCAGAACCGTGTGATTTCGTTGGCGGTTGATCTCGGCCGTGAGCAGAAAGATGTCATCGCAGTTATGAAAGGTTCGCAGGACAAGCCGGCCATCCAGGGGGCGAAACGCAATAAACTGGTGGTGCACATTCATCTTAGCGTTCACGACGACCGCCTGAAGTGCCGCCGTTTGAATATAACTTCGCTGCGATATCAGACCTTTTATGGAATTGAGTATCTTGGAGAGTTTTTTCCACCGGCTGAATGAGGCTGCTCCCGTCCGCAGTCCATTACTGCGCAGCATCCGCCGATCGGTGTGCGATATTGTCAGCGGGGAAAGCAGTTTCCAGATGGCGGCATTGTGATTGAATTGACCTCGCGGCATGTTGAGCGAGATCATCTCCACCACCGTTGGCGGCGTATAGGCTTGCGGTGTATGAATGACCTTCGGCTGGGCGGATGGTTGAAGTGGCTGCGACATGCCGACCTTGATGGGGCCACGATGTTCGACGGTGGAGGCCGCGGGTAGCAGCAGCCCCAGTACGAGGATTCTGCCGATAGAAGCCACATTGCCGGAATGATGCGGTCGGTATGATGGGTAGAGCGTGTCCATAGGTGATACCGGTGTATTATTCAAAAAGTTCCGCCTCCGCCGGGGGTTTTGGCGGCGTAAGTTTCAGGTGCGTCCAGCCCGATGCCGTCAACTGACGCCCCTTGCTGGTGCGACGCAAAAAACCGGATTGAAGCAAGAACGGTTCAATCACATCCTCCAGCACGTCACTTTCCTCCCCCATGTTGGCGGCAAGCGAATCCAACCCCGCCGGCCCGCCGTCGTAATCGCGGGCGAGAATCATCATAAACCGCCGATCCAATGGATCGAGTCCCCTCTCATCAATACCTTCGAGTTCCAACGCGCCGGCCGCCAGTTCGGCCGTAAGTTTTCCGGTACCGCGAATCAAGGCAAAATCTCTCACCCGCCGGAGCAGCCGATTGGCGACACGCGGCGTACCACGCGATCGGCGGGCGACCATCTCCAATGCGCCGGGCTCATGTTCCATTGCCAGCAGCGACGCCGATCGCTTCAAGATGGTGAGTAAATCCGCCTCGGAATAAAAATTCAAGTGGTGGACGATTCCGAATCGCGCTCGCATCGGGCCGGAAAGCAGGCCGGACCGGGTCGTCGCGCCGATCAGGGTAAACGGATTGATCTTGATGCGGATCGAATCGGCATGCGTGCCGCTGCCGGTTACCACATCCACCACAAAATCTTCCATGGCGGAATAGAGATATTCTTCAACCGCCGTCGGCATCCGATGAATTTCGTCGATGAAGACCACATCCCGCGGTTGCACATTGGTCAGCAGGCTGACCAGATCCGTCGGTCGGGTCAGGGCGGGGCCGCTGGTGATCCGCGGCATGGAGGTGTGGAGTTCATTGGCGATGATGTACGCCAGCGTGGTTTTGCCCAGCCCCGGCGGGCCGTGCAGCAGCACATGCTCCATTGCTTCATTCCGGGTGCATGCCGCCGCGATTCCGATCTTGAGTTTTTCCACCAGTTCCGGCTGGCCGACATATTCGGCGAGCAACTGCGGTCTGAGTGGGCTGGCACCTCCGCCTCCGGGTTCCGGTCGGTCTTCCGGCAGTTCATCCCGCGTCACGATCCGATCGCGCGTCATCATCCACCTGCCTTAAGCCGATACGCGGCCTGTGTGATGGTGGAGGCATCGACCAATGTTGGATCAGCCCGGCACGCACGGTCCACCAACAACTGTGCGTCGGGTCGCTTTTCACCAAGTTGAATCAGTGCAATGATCGCACGTTCCTGTTCTGCCGTTCGTGGGGCGGCCGCCGTGGTCTGCGTTGTTTCCGGCCCCAGTTCCAGCTTACCGGAGAGTTCGGCGATCATCTGCTCGGCAGTGCGTTTGCCCACCTCCGGCAGGGAAGTCAGAAATTTGGCGTCGCGGGAATTGATGGCGGCGGCGATGCGGGCCGCCGGTTGTACCATGGCCCGCAGGGCTCGCCTTGGGCCGATCCCCTTGACCGTGATGAACAGCTGGAAAAAATCCCGATCCGTCGCCGTCAAAAAACCAATCAGTCGGGGTGTGAGTGACCCGTGGCCGGGGCTCCCTTCCAGATAGTCGATGGTGAAAAATTCCACCCGCTGCCCCACCTGCGTCTGGAGATGTTTGACATCCGCCGCCGCCACCAGAATTTCGTAGCTGATCATCCCGACTGTCAATTCAACGGAATGTTCGTAGACGGCGCCGATCAGACCTTGTATGCGTGCAATCATCGTCGGAGATATTAGCCGATGCCCCCGCTGGATGAAAACCATCTTCCTGATGAATCCTCGCAGGGACATGGCGGCTCCTTGTGGGTTGGCGTTTCGCAGGAATTTGCTGCCCCACACCTGATCCATCAAGCCACGGTCGCACGAGTCGAAACTGAATTTCAATCAGCGGCGGCGCCTGCGGCAACGCGTATATTCAGCGATCCCTCGTCCGGTCGACTGGAAAGGTGGGGTATCGTCGGGGGCTGGGCCGACTCCGGTATCGCTGCGTTTTGCTTTCACCTGT
>DAHWIP010000115.1:0-6273 GCA_027344975.1 Phycisphaerae bacterium | reverse complement strand
AGATTGCCGATCGCTACGGTACGGCCGATTTTGCGTCCACCGTGGCGAAGGTTTACCCTACATTGCCGAAAATCAGCATTGACTACGCGATCATGGAGAAAGCTCCCAAAGTCGCAACCATCCCGATGAGTGTGGATTGGCTGGATGTTGGGAGCTGGAGCAGTTACGCGCAAACACTCACGCCCGACGCTGACGGAAATCGCACCAATCAGGCTGATCTGCTGGCGATTGACGCTCACGGCATCGTAGCGGTTTCAGATTCGCGACATCTCGTGGCCGTTGTAGGAATCAGTGATCTGGTGGTGGTGAACAGCGGAAATGTGACCATGATCTGCCCGAGAGATCAGGCTGAGAAAGTGAAGCTGCTCGCCCAGGCGGCGCAGAAGGCATATCCCGATGGATACAAGTGATAAACCGGCGACGCCATTGCGGGTGCTGGGAATTGATTTCGGCCTGCGGCGGATTGGACTGGCCCTTGGTGATACGGTATCCCGATTGGCAACGCCGTTTGACTGTTTGCAAGGCATGACCGATGCGGACGCAGTCGCCGCCATCACAAAAATAGCACATGATGAGCAGATCGCGATTCTCATTTGCGGTGTGCCGCTTAATGACGACGGATCTCCCAACGCGCAATCTCGCCGGACATCGGAGTTTATTGCTTTATTACGCTCAGTGTCCGGTATCAATGTGCTCCCGGTGAATGAATTTCTCACCACCTTTGAAGCCGAAAATCTCCTGGCGGGCAATTTTACTTCGGGCCAGAAGAAGAAGCGCGTAGATGCTCTGGCCGCCGCAAGAATCCTGCAGGCTTACTTGAATTCGCTCCCTTAGGGCTCTATTTCGTCCGCGGTCTTTTACTCTCCGGGCCCCAGTAAATGCATCGACTGGTGCACGTTTCCGCCACCGTGATGCTGCTTAAATTCGGTAGCCGTGGCGAGAGACGCTTCCATATCCATCGGGCCAGATGCTCGCTGGTGGGGTTTTCCAGCCCCGGTATCTCGTTAAGATATCGATGATCCAGTTGGTCATGTAGCGGGGCAAAGGCGGTCTTAAGATCGCCAAAATCCATCAGCCAGCCCGTCTCCGGATCGACGGTGCCGGCGACTGCAATCTCGATGCAGAACGAATGGCCATGCAGTCGCGAACATTTGTGATCGGCGGGAGCCTTGGGCAGCCGGTGTGCCGCTTCAAATCGGAAGTCTTTCCGCAATTCAACTGTTATGGGTTCCTGTTTTTCCATGGCGGGGATTCTACTTGAAGCGGGCCTTGCAATACAGTCCGCGCTCCAGCCCGTGTGCCGCCGCCAAGCCAAGGAGCCAGCGCACACAAGGCGATGGCGCGTGGGGCACCCATATCAGCGATGACGCCGGCCCCTGTCGGCTGCCACAGTTTGCTCTCGGGCTGGACGCCGCCTCAGGGTCATTTCGCAACGTGTACAACGGCAGACGCCAGAATGTCCCGACTCGAATCGCCAATCGCCAGCTCATAATTACCTGTCGGTACAACCCATTTGTTGTGCTCGGAACTGAAATACGCAAAATCTCGCCATTTCAAATTCAGATCGGCCGTACCCGTCTGCCCCGGTTTCAGCGATACGCGGGCAAACCCCTTGAGCGTCTGGAAGCAGCGATGCCGACGATCCACCAGCGGCCGTATGTAAAGTTGTACCACTTCAGCACCGGCTCGCTTACCCGTATTGGTAACCGGAACCCCTACATGCACGACCATTTCTTTTCCGCTGCCGAACTGCTTGACCATCGGCTTTCCAAATGAAAAGCTCGTGTACGAAAGCCCATACCCGAAAGGATAAAGGGGTTTAATGTGGTAATGGTCAAACCATCGGTAACCGACATAAATTCCCTCGTTAAAAATAACCTGCCCGGCATGGCCAGGGAAATGTCCGTAGGCTGGTTCATCCCGCCAATGCCGGGCAAAAGTATCCGGCAGACGTCCGCTTGGGCAGATCTTGCCGAAGATAATATCCGCAACGGCCCGATTACCGTTCTCACCCGGATACCACGCATCGATGAATCCTGCAATGCGGTGAATCCAGGGGGCAGTGGCGATCGGCGCACCGGCATTGAGTACGACGATCGTGTGTGGATTGATTCCCGCCGCTTCACGCAGATATTGATCCTGCGGACCCCAGAGATGGAACGTATGATCAATCCCTTCATGTTCAACATTGGGGCCGTAACCCATGCAAGCAATGACCACGTCGGCTTTGCGCAGAATTTGCTTCTCGGCGGCAGTAAGTAACTCATCGCCCTCGGGTACCCAGCCGAACTCCATCTCGGCATTCCAATGCTTTCCGAAATATTCCACCTTCAGCCGATAAGTCTTACCGCCTTTAAGGCGAATGCCGACGAGTTTTTGCGTCATGGCGTTATTCCAACGACCGATTCGGATAACGCGCCGATGGTTCAACATCACGCGGCACGGATCGGTCGCCGACGCTTCAAACAGATACGTACCGGTGGATGGGGGCGTAATGGTACCGGTCCATCGCACCGAGAAGTGCCCGTTTTCATGGTGCGTTGGAACCGGATAAAACTGTCCCCAGTTAAAGCCAATCCGTTGATCAATCCGCGTCATGACCGGTTTCCCGGCCAATCGGCTGTTATCGTAATACTGTCCCAAGAGTCCTGGCTTCCCGTCCGGAGTATGAAAATCCCCGCGGCCCCAGAAGCGGGCCATTTTGGCATTGAAGGGCATCCGCACCACGCGTACATGCGGTCCGGCCGCAGCACGCAGAGCCGCAAGCATGCTGATCGGATTGATAATCGACGGAGCATAGGCGCTGCCGCCGCCGCACCATATGGCGGGTGTTGCCATCGGACCGATCACGGCAATCGTCCGGAGGCTCGAGCGATGCAGCGGCAGAATGCCATTCTTGTTTTTCAGCAGTACCGTCCCCTCGGCGGCGACCTTGAACGCCGTGGCGGCCGACCGCGGATTATTGAGCGGGATGCTCTGCTTCTCCACACGCTTTTTCATGAAGCCCATGGCAATCATCATGCGGAGTAATCGCCGCACATGCTGGTTGATCTGGTGTATCGTAATGTCTTTTTTCTTGATAAATGTATCGATCCTCTGGTAGTTGTAATACTGGTTATTCGGCATTTCCAGGTCCAGTCCTGCAGACATGGGGCCGCGTGTCGCGTGCGTTGCACCCCAGTCGGACATCAACACTCCCTTGAATCCCCACTCATGGCGCAGCACATCCGTCAGCAGATAGTGACTCGCCGTGCAGTAGAAATCGTTAACCCGATTATACGCCGCCATGATGGTCCAAACGTGGGCATCGCGAACCGCCGCTCGGAAGGGGGGGAGATAAATTTCCTGCAGTGCCCGTCGTGTCACCGTCGCATTGATAGTACCGCGTTGTGTCTCCTGTTCGTATGCCGTGTAATGTTTGGCACATGCCGCAACACCCATGGACTGAAGACCGATGATCCACGGGACGGCAATTCGGCTCGTCAGAAAAGGATCTTCGCCCAAAAATTCAAAATTTCTTCCCGCCTGCGGCTCCCGCATGATGTTAATACCCGGCCCAAGAATAATATTGACCGCACGCGCACGAGCATCAGATCCCAACGATTGCCCCTCTCGCATCGCCAGCTTCGGATTCCAGGTGGCGGCCAGGCATACTGAAGCCGGGTACGCGGTCGACGGGCCATAGACGCGCACACCGATCGATGCGTCACTCATGTTAAGCCTGGGAATACCAAGCTTTTTCACTTGTCGCGTGCACATGCTCCCATTGCCTGCCAGAAGATGTATTTTTTCTTTCAAGGTCATTTTGGCCAGGAGCGCATTGGCTTTCGCATTGATCTGTGCGGGGGAAAGTCCGGTCAAAATGCATTCGCCTGCATCAGCACCCATCGCCTGGGATGCGACGGTAACGCCGGTACATGATATTACTGCCGCAAGTCCGCATCTGGCGAGAAAACGAACGAATCTGCGGGAAAAAGGTATATCAGATTTCATAATTCTCCATCTTTCCGGCTGATGCCACCGCATAAGACTTACACTCTCCAATTAGGATATTTGCGGCGCAGGATTTCTGCAATCCAAAAATGCAACTCATCTCATTCAATACTGGTATGATGACGGTGTTTCGCAGCGCCACGCAGGAAGTGCTATCTGCACCCGCCGGGCTTACGGTAGGACCGGCCCCTTACGTAAAAGGTGCCGGCATTCGGTCGGGTCAACATTCATTTCGTTTTGAGAGGCAAGCTCCAAGAAAGCTTAACCTTCGGGCGCAGCGAAATGGGGGCCGATGTACTTCGGTCCCCATTTCCTATAGACAAAGGACAAAACAAGTTTGCAGCCACCTGTTGGCTAAGGGAGTCGCCCCTTGGAGTGTACTCTCGGGTGTTGTGCTCACTTCATCGGGTGCTTACGACGTCCTTTATGATGCCACTTCGGATGAAGCCCCATCTGCATCATCCCTGGCAGAATTCGCACCGCTCTGAGCCCGATGAGTTGGCCAGTTTTCGGATTGTATACAAATTGATATAGACCAGGTTTGATTCCCATGGCCATGGCGGCTCGTCGCCACATCATCATGGCGTGTCGGCGATTGAAACGCATACCAGGCCGCCGCATCATCTTCATCTTCCGCATCGGCCCCATTCTTCCATGTCGCATGCCCATGGCTCGCATCATCATTGGAGCCAAGGGATGGGGCGGATGCATAGGCAAAGCTGTCACCGCTCGAGTCGAAGGTGGTTCTTTCACATGCCCTTTCACATTGATGCCCATGAGTTCCCAACCATTGGCAAGCACAATGGAATTCTTGCCGCGGGAGAATGGATTGTTGAAATTAGCCACATACGGCTTGCTGAAGTCCGGGAGATAGATAATTTGCAGCATCATCATGTGCTGCGGCCGGGTGATCGCCATCTTCATCGGTGGCATTGGTCGGCGATGACCCATAGGTCCGCCGTGCCGGCCGCGCCATTTAGGCATCATGCGTCGCCCATCGCGATGATGATGCTCCGCACGATCGTCCCCATGCCCCCAATGCTGATGTTCCATTCGGCCTCGCATCGCCATACCGGGTCCGCGCGGCGGCATGCCTGGAAAGTTGCGCTTGATCAGAACGTGCATTGGGGTCGGCATCTCGGTCACCAGCAGATACGGACTGGACTGATAAAACCGGATACCGCTCACGGCTGGGTTATTGGCGTCCGCTACACTGACCGGATGAACACTGACCGACGCACACCCGCCGATAAGCCCCACGCTGCAGGTGAGAGAAGCCAGAATAAGCCATTTCATTTTTTGCATAGGGTGTTACTCCTTCGAACAGCCAAAATCCAAGTATGCGTGGCGCAACCGCCGTCTGCCTAAAAATATAAACTCGCCATCCCCGTGATAGTTGCAGTTAATCTGGATTTATACGATTCGCGCAACCAATGGAGCCATAAAAAAGTGGATAGGGAAAAGCGAATTCCGTCCCAGGGGGTAACGAAATGATACTCGTGCCCGTGATCATGCCGCCGTATTACGCCTCCGGCGACGAAGCAGTAGTAAGCCACCTCCTACCGCCAGTAATCCAACTGACGCCGGTTCGGTCGTCACTTTCCGGCGTGCGGTAAAGCATCTGCGAATCGATGACCGCCGACGAGCGTTGGATCGTGCGCCCGACGTCAATGCAGCTGTTCCCGCAGATCATGCACCATCACCCATGGCGGCAAATCGTGCGGCAGGGATCGCTATGGCGAACCGCCTCGGGCGGTCCACCGTGGCCTTGGAGGGTTATTTCTGCGCAGCTAATTTCCGCTGCTGCGCCTGGTAACGAAGCTGCGCATCAATAAATCCCTGAATATCGCCATCCAACACCACCTCGGGCTGAAAAACTTCATACCCGTTGCGATGATCCTTCACCCGTCGATCATCCAGCACATAGCTGCGAATCTGCGATCCGAAAGCAATTTCCCCCTTTTCACCGTAGAGTTTGGCAAGCTCGGCATCGCGCTGCGCTTCCTGCATGCGTAATATTTTTGCCTTGACCATATCCAGTGCCAGCGCCCGGTTCTGCACCTGCGATCTCTCACTGGTGCAAACCACCTGGATCCCGGTCGGTTTATGCGTGACGCGGATGGCCGAGGCAACCTTATTGACATTCTGCCCACCCGGTCCGCTGGCCCGCACAAATGCTACGATTTCCAGTTCATGTTCCGGGATGATTAATTCGTCATCCGCCCCTTCAAAAACGGGCGTTACATCCACACTGGCAAAACTGGTATGTCGGCGCGCATT
>DAHWIP010000114.1:0-6305 GCA_027344975.1 Phycisphaerae bacterium | reverse complement strand
AAACTACATTTAATACGCTCGGCTTTTCGGCGTTTAATCAGTCACTGCAGGCCACCTATCCGTCTCTGGATTACTGCGTTCAGTACCGCGAAACCTACTTCAATTTTGTATCCCGCCTGATGGAATTCAATGGAATCTTCTATTTTTACACCCACACCAATGGAAGCCATGTCATGCAGTTGGCCGACAGCAACAGCGCCTGCCCCGCCGTTGCCGGAGACGCCGAGATTCCCTTCGGCCGTTATGCCCGCAGCAAAGCAGCCGGTATCCACCAATGGGATACACAGCATGAAATCCAGCCCGGCCTCTTCACCTGTTCCGATTTCAACTACATGCAGCCGACACAGAATCAAACCGGCAAGGTGAGCAATTCAACCGGGGCGACCCAGGCAAATCTGGAGATATTCGATTTTCCCGGCGGCTTTACCGATTCTTCCACGGCCTCCACTGTGGCCTCCATCCGGATGCAGGAACGGCAGAGCGAATATGAAATCTGCAGCGGCACGACGGGAAACTGGAATGTCATCGCCGGAGCCACATTCACGCTCACCGGACATCCAAATTCCGCATTGAATAAAAAATATCTCATCACCGGCGTCGAATTTGAAGCCTCGCAAGGCGAGCCGCTGGCGGCCACCGGCCAATCAGCCGCCGGCACTCCCGAGGTGACCTATTCCGCGCATATGACAGCGATTGATTTCAAACAGCCTTATCGGCCCGGCCGCCGAACCCCCAAGCCGGTCATCGCCGGGCCGCAGACGGCATTTGTTTCCGGGCCATCCGGGCAGGAAATTTACACAGACAGCACCGGGCGCATCAAGGTGCAGTTTCACTGGGATCGCTACGGTCAGGCCGATCAGAATGCATCCTGCTGGATCCGAGTCGCCCAGCTCTGGGCGGGCAAAGGGTGGGGCGCTTTGTTTTTGCCCCGCATCGGGCAGGAGGTGGTGGTGGAGTTTGTCGATGGCGATCCCGACCGCCCTCTGGTGACCGGCTGCGTCTATAACGCCGTCAACACCACGCCTTATCCACTGCCTGATAAAGCGGCGGAATCAGGAATCAAAACCAGTTCCACAACCGGCGGCAATGGCGCCAATGAATTAAAGTTTGACGATACCGCAGGCAGCGAAAACATCTTCCTCCATGCCCAGCATGACATGCATCACAGAGTTAAGAATAATTATTATCTCACCGTCGAAAAGGAAAGCCACATCACCATCGGCGGCGCCAGTCATGTTCATCATAAGGACGCCCTGCATGTGCAGACGGACGGCAAGCATCTCGAGGCCGTCAGCGACGATCGCAATCTGAGTGTCAGCGGAAATGAAATGATAAAAATTGGCGGAACCAGCAGTAACCAGGTGCAGGGAAACGTGTCCTCCAAGTTTGCCGCCTCGTGCTATCAGGAAGTCGCCCAGCAGCTTTACATCAAAGCCGACACCATTATCCTCGAGGCGGCGACCAACATCACGCTGAAAGTCGGAAACAGTTCAATTGCGATGGACTCCAGCGGCATCACCATCGCCTGCGGTGAGTTTGAAGTGGACGGCCAGTCTTCCGCTAAAATATCCGTCGGTGCCGCGGCACTTTCTCTCAGCAGTTCCGACGGCAAGTTGGCCGTCGGCGGCAGCACACTTGATCTTTCCGCCGGTTCGGCGAAGCTCTCGGCGCCGACCGTGTCGCTTGGTTCATGATCGCTCGTTTGGAGGTTGATTCCATGGCATCGCCGCAATCCGGAACTGCAATTACTCCAACGGACCCGACGCCGCCCGTCTCCGCAACGGAAGCGGCGCAGGCCACGCTCGGCAACGTGACAAGCTATTCCACCTCGGCCGAGAGCATTGCATCGTTGAACATGCCGTCCGTATCAACCGATTCGGCATCGGCGGGAGCGGCAGGCCGTTCACCGGCCCCGCAGGTATATTCCGCAGGTGATTCGCCGCAAGACGCCTCCGCCAGTTCGGCCAGCTCCTCAGGCGTATCGCCATCGCTGGCATCGGGTCATTCCGGCGCCGATAGCGATTCCGACGATCAGGATGATGGTGCGACCGGCTTTGACAGCGACGCCTACGCATAACGGCGACGTCTTGAGCAATGGAGAAAACCATGCGTTTACAACAGGGTCTCAAATAAAGGAGAGCGAATCATGCCGCAACTCGTTGTCACCGGCGCCATGATGGCGTGCAGTTTCGGCGCTGCCCCGGCGGCGCTCAATGCCACCTCGGCGCCCACGGTCATGGCGTCAACACCCGCTGCCACCATTATGGATCACGCGCCGATGGTGAATATTCCGTCATTCGGCATGTGTACCAGTGAGGCCAACCCCGCCGTAGCCGCTGCCACCGCTGCCGCGCTCGGTGTCCCCACCCCGTCCGCCTGCGTCCCCAACACGGTCGCTCCCTGGGCCCCGGGTGCGACGAGCACCACCATCAATAATCAGCCCGCGCTCACATCCTCCTGCACCTGCAATTGCATGTGGGGTGGTGTGATTACCATTACCAATCCGGGCCAGACCGTCGTCACCGCGAGTTGATCTCGTGCGGATATCATGGATTCGATATCGGATGGTGCCGGAAGCAGGTGTGGGTGAAAGTCGCCGGGCGGTTCGCAGAGCAGGAGATTATGATCAATTACCTTAAACAAAAAATGCCTGACGGGTTTTTCCCCGCACCGTTCCCTGACCAGACCGCCTCACCGCTTCGAATCTGCCTGGTAGTTTCGCACGAGGAAAAACCGGAGCGGCTTGTACCACTGGCGACGGGGCCTCTCGTCCGTTCCTTTCTTGGATGTCTGATCGACGCCGACGACAGGGTATTGGATTGGCTCGCGCTGGAATTTCAGGCGCGGCCTGCGGAAATTGCCCGCCCTATCGCCAATCGTCTTACCAATCAGGTGCTGGATGATCTTTGGAAAAACTCGGTGCGCGGAATAAAAGCTGCCGGTGTTGATGATGTGGCCACGGGGTGGGAGCTTCGCCATCCGCCGCCACTGGCGCTTCATCGCCGCAGCCGCACATTGGAATATTTTTCTCTGGATGGTACCGCACCGCTGCGCCTCTGCACCGATGCCGGAAAGCTCGCCGCGGCCGGTCTTCCTGATTATGCCGGCAGTTGCGCCCGTTACGTAACGGTTGATCGGCCCGATGCGCCCACCGAATTTTTCGCGGCTGAGGAACCGGTCGTGGCCCCAGGCCGATCTCTGATAGACCTTATGGCGGAACGCGATTATCTGCCAATCAATCCCGGCTGCAGATTTGTTCGCTGCCGTATCGCCGCGCCCATTGATCCCGCCTCGCTCGCCGACGTCTTCGGCGGTGCTCCGTGGAGTGGTCTCAAGGCGGGAAGAGATATGGTGGATGTCGGCGGGTTGGTGCAGATTGTGACCGACCGCAACCGACCACCAACATCCTCAAGTCTATTCCTTTCACGCCACGGACACTGGGGCCGGACCATTGAGGGGCTGCATCTGAAAATAAAAATGCTCTCCGATATGGCTGTGTCGGTGCGTGCCCTGCTTACCGACATGCATCGACCAATCCTCAGTCTTTCACTCTCCGGATTCGCCGTGCGTGTTTCGTCCCCCTCAGTCGGGCTGCCTTTTCTCTGGACGGCGCAGGTCGGCTTTGTGGACACCGGAATCGCGATCCCGATTGAAATAGCGGCCGGTTCGGCGGAAATATTTACGCCCGCCGTTGGCCTGCCCAGCTCGATTTATCAACCACAACGGGCGGACGTCCGTGCCGTTGCCGGGCATGCCGATTTCCGTCTGCGTCGCGTCGAGACCGATGCACAGAATCAGGTCCTGATCGACGGTACGCTGGTGGCACGCGAAACCGAGATGCCAGCCGATGCCGTCCTCTCTATCCGGATGAACTTATCCGGCCGGGAGATCAGTCTCGCCGGGACAGCATCACCGGGTGTGGCCCCGGGGGAGTGGCAATTCAACGGCACACTGCAGTCGCAGCAGCCGGAAACCATGGCTGCATTAAAAGCTGCGGAAGGGGCGGTATTTCATAACATCTGGTTGGATATCCTGCCGAACTGCGATGCTGCCTTTGATCTCTACGCCCTTGCCGTCTGTTTTACCCGCGTCCTGCTGGGAGGATCCGCCAATCCGTTGCCGGCGTTGATGGATGATCTTCATGCGTTGGCCCGCCTTTTAGCGCCAGAAGGGGCAAATCGGGGTGATCGGCTCATCAAGCTGATCACGGAAGACGAGCGTTTCAAAAAATCCTTTGGCGTTGAGAATGTTTTTCTGGATCCGCAACTCAGGCAATCTGCTCCGGAGATGATACCGATGGAGATATGGCGTAAACTATTGGAATCACTGCTTAAAATGCTTCCGGGGATTCTGCCGGATGCGTTCCTTCGACGCTACGGAGGTGTTCGCGGTAAAAACCAGGCCGCCTGCTTTGACAGCCTGTGCGACTCTCTGACCAGCCTGCTCGTGCAGACCCGCAGTCTGATGGTGATTGATTGGCGGATGAACCGCGAAATCCATGCCGTTATCCGGCGTGTGGCCACAGGCATTTAATTTGGTGTATATTGAACTCCATAGCAATGTGTTTGAGGATACCTCTATGAAACAGAAAAAACAGATGACAACCGCAAAGTGGAGCCTTTTCGGATCTGCAGCCCGAAAATTGTCCGCTGCCGCCACCTTCGGATTCCTCGCCTTGACGCTGGGGGGGTGCTGCAGCGGCGGAATGATGCACCGCAACATCAAACTTACGTTGGGAAAAAGCCTCCGGCAGAATAACACATCCACGAGTTCCATTACCGTCGATCTGGTCGGTGTCAACGGCTCGGATTATCAGCGCTGGTATAACTATGCGATGACCAAGTATTTCACGGCCGGCAATTCCCTACGCGCCGGCGCCACCAAGGCCGTTGTACATTTTGTGCCCGGTGGACCTGCATCGGCGACCTTCTCAAAACATAACCCGATCTGGAAACAGTGGAAGGCGCAGGGCGATACCTATCTCTTCATCCTTGCCTCGCTCCCGGGTTTACGCCAGGATCTGCCCGGACCGGAAGATTCGCGTCGCCTGGTGCTTCCATTCAACCGCTGCCGATGGCCTGGATCGGCTCATCCCATCAAGGTGGCGGTTAAAAACAGCGGTTTGGTCTGCCTGACGCCGCCCAAGCCGAAGCATCAGTAATCGCCCCCATGATGCGCTGAAAACGGAGCGTGGCCGTGTCGATGCCCGAGTTGATTCAAACCGCTGCTCCGCTGCGCTGTACTGGCCTGATCGAGTATCATCGCGCCCTGTTCGGCGGCGAATCGTCGATGATCCGCCGGTTCCGTGGTCCCGATTTCTGGCACCCGCTGCGCCGGATTTCAGCGACGGCCGACTTTATTAAATCGATGCAACTCCAGCAGACGCTTGGGCAACAGTCCGCTCGCTGGCAGAAAGTTTTCACCATTGAGGCGTCGTCCATCGACGACGCGTGGTCTGCCGCCGCCGATGCTGAGCATACCGTCGGTCAATTGATCCTTCTGCAATGCTGCCCCGATCCCCAATCTCTGGTGCGATTGGTGCGTGAGATACTCGAAGCCTTACGCGATGCCCTTGTGCTTACGGGGCGTACTCATGGAAATCTGTCCGCAGACCGAATTTTGCTTTCATCTCGGAACGTCACGGAATGCCAAATCATACTCTCCGAGCCATTACCCCGATCCGGGGCCGAGATCACAATTCCGGCTGATCTTCAGGCGCTGGGGCGGATCATCTGCGAACTTATTACCGGGCGATTCTGGTCGCCGACAACACCGCTTGAGCCTGAAAGTGAGGATTTCAAAAAGTGCGGCTCGAATTGGCGGCAGTGGATGTCTTTTACCCGCGATCTTCTGGAACTCGATCACAGTCGGGATTCGCTCGATCAATTCATGGCACGAGTCGATTCTCTCAAGCCGCGCAAAAGTCGAGCCCCGATGGCGGCTGCCGTGACGGCGATGGTGCTCATTGCCGCATTGGTGGGGTTCGTATACCTGCGCCATCGGCAGGAAATGGCCCGCCTCGCCCGCTTCAACGGCGCCTGGCCGGTATACGTTGAAAACTATTCAACCTGGTTCGCGCTCTTTGCAAAGGATCGCCCGCTGCTTGAAAGCTCTCCGGTATTTGCATCCATTCGACAGGAACTTGCAAAAAGGCCGGTGCTCAATCCGGACAGCATTCTCCATGAGTTCACGGCCCTGCTGAGCCGGGAAAAAATCCAGCATGATCTTGCCTCCAGTGCCGGTGCCTCGCGCCGGTTCGGCCTCGCTGTTGTTCTGCTGATGCGCTCGGAGCATGCCCTCTCACA
>DAHWIP010000113.1:0-6326 GCA_027344975.1 Phycisphaerae bacterium | reverse complement strand
CTGCCGTGGGCGATTCTGGCGCTGAGTTCCCTGCTGACGCTCGGGGTACTGGTGCCGGTCTATTTGATTCTCGGCGTGGCGGGGCTGTTGATGAATCCATCGGCCGGATGGTTTGTCACGGCACTGATCGCGCTGGCGCTGAACCTGCTCTTTTTTACCCACGCCCACCGGGTGCGAAAGGAAGCCCGTCAACGTCCGGGTGTCGAGTTTCTTCTTCCGGTCGGGATTCTCTTTTCCATGCTCACGCTGATGGGCAGCATGTGGGATTATTATGTCCACGGGGGGAGCATCTGGGCCGGTCGGCGCTATTCAAAAACCCGAATCGATCATACGGCTCCGCTGGTCGGTGCCGATAAAAACAGGGTTAATCCGCAGGATATTGCGTCGCAGAAGCTGTGACACGGCATGCTTGCGAAGTCGGCTGGCTCGGTGCAATATATTATTTGTTTCACGTGGAGGGACCTATGCTGGCCAAAGTTCGCAGTTTTGTTCTGCAGGGTATTGAAGCCATTGATTGTGAAGTGGAGGTGGACATTGCCCAGCGGGAGTATGGCGATCCGTTGATCGTCGGGCTGGCCAATGCGGCGGTGCGCGAAGCACTCGATCGCATTCAGACGGCGATGATTAACAGCGGCTACGTCTGGCCGGAGAAAAAACTGCTGGTGAATCTTGCACCGGCAGATATTAAAAAAGATGGAAGCAGTCTGGAACTTCCCATTGCACTGGGCATCCTGCATGCCAATAAAGTCATCATGGGTGATCGGCACCGGAAGTTTCTGGTGGCGGGAGAATTGGCGCTGGACGGGAGTGTGCGACCGATCAAGGGCGCCTTATCGCTGGCCATGCTGGCAGCGGAGAACCGGATGACGGGTGTTCTGCTGCCGACGGCCAACGCCCGTGAGGCGGCGGTCGTACCGGATATTGAAGTCTATGGAATCGACTCGCTGGCCGCGATGGTCGGTTTTCTCAATGGTCAACTGGAACTTACACCGGAAACACCGGAGAGTCTTGATGAGATCGACGCGGCCACCATTTACGATGTGGATTTTGCCGATGTGCGCGGGCAGGAAGTGGCCAAACGGGCGATGACGATCGCGGCGGCGGGTTATCACAATGTGCTTCTGCTCGGTCCGCCCGGTGCGGGCAAGACGATGCTGTGTCAGCGGCTGCCGACGATCATGCCGCCGTTGTCCCGGCGCGAGGCACTGGAGACATCGCAGATTTACTCCGCCTGCGGATTGCTGCCCAAAGGGGCGAGTCTGATGCGGCAGCGTCCCGTCCGAATGCCGCATCATAGTGCCAGCGCACCGGCTCTGATTGGTGGTGGGAGCATACCACGGCCCGGCGAAGTATCGCTGGCTCATCATGGCATACTGTTTCTGGATGAATTGCCCGAGTTTCAGCGTCATGTGCTGGAAACGCTCCGTCAGCCGCTGGAATCCGGCATGGTAACGGTGGCACGATCGCATTCGAGCGTATCATTTCCCGCGCGTTTCATGCTGGTGGCGGCCATGAATCCGACGGCTGCCGGGAAGGGGAATCTGGACCGGCGCAAGGCGAAATCGACGGAACTTCAGGCCATGGATAAATACATGGGTAAGCTCTCCGGTCCTCTGCTGGACCGTATTGATATTCATCTGGAAGTGCCCGCCGTCACCTATCGTGATCTGACCAGTAAAACAACCGGGACGACATCCGCCCAGATGCGCGACGAGGTGGCAAAGGCGCGAAAGATTCAGGCCCGACGGTTCGGTGATGGGAGTACCATGACCAATGCGTCCATGAAGACCCGCGAGCTGGAGAAATTCTGCCCGCTGGATGAAGTGTGCATGCGCCTGATGAAGCAGGCGATGGAGGAGCTTGGATTAAGCGCCCGGGCGTTTGATAAGGTTCGGCGGCTTTCGCGAACTATTGCGGATTTGGCCGGAGCGGAGAATATCTCGGCAGTGCATCTCAGCGAGGCTATCGGCTATCGGCTGCTGGATCGGAAATATTAACTCCGGACCGATGGCGCGGCGGCTGCAAGCCGGGCGAACGGGGCAGCTCTTGCAAATGTTCCGTGCGTAGAATGTTTCAACTGCAGCGAATGAGCAGTCATGCCTGCAGGGATGGTTCGAGTTTTGCCTTCGAGGAGTAACGTATGGAAATTAAGCATCCGGGTTCTGAGCCTGCCGCGCGGGGGCCCGAACAATGGTTTACCGGGCAGGTTCGGATTGACCCGCTATTTTCACCACCGGAGCCGGCGCGCGTGGCGATGGCGTGCGTGACGTTTGAACCGGGTGCCCGCACGGCGTGGCATACCCATCCGCTGGGCCAGACGCTGATTGTCACAGCCGGGTGCGGATGGGTGCAGCGCTGGGGAGGCGAGCGGCAAGAAATTCGGCCCGGAGATGTGGTCTGGTTCGCACCGGGTGAAAAGCATTGGCACGGAGCGACGGCAAGAACGGCGATGACTCATATTGCCATCCAGGAAAAATTAGATGGTAGCCCGGTTGATTGGCTGGAGCATGTTTCGGACGAACAGTATGCCGGAGCGGTAAAACCATAGGTACCATATATGCATGCTTGCTAAATCGGCACCCGCTGCGCACAGTTCAACCGAGGTAGAGATCACGCTGCGGCGGCAATGTCTTTCATCGCTTCCACCAAACGGGCGATGTGTTCATCGGTATGCGTTGCCATGAGGCTGATGCGCAGGCGGGCGGAATTCGGTTTTACGGTCGGCGGACGGATGGCGGAGACCCAGATTCCCCGTTTCGCCAATGCTCTTGAGGCATCCAGTGCGCTCTGCGATGAGCCAAGAATGATGGGAATGATGGGCGTGGAGGAATGGCCGCAATCAAAGCCCATCTGCTGCAACTGAGTGCGAAGTTGGTGGGCGAGCATGCACACACGCTCCCGCCGCCAGGGCTCGGCAAGGCTGATGTCGAGCGCCGCCTGCGCCGCTGCGATGCACGCCGCCGGCAAAGCGGTGGTGTATATGAGATTTCGGCCCCTGTTGATGAGGGAATCGATGGCGGCGTGGGGGCCGGCGATAAAGCCGCCAACCGAGCCGAAGGCCTTGGAAAGCGTGCCGACGGACAAGGCGACACGGTCCGTAACATTTTCCATCGCGGCGACGCCCCCGCCATCAACCCCCAGTACGCCTGTGGCGTGGGCTTCGTCAATCATCAGCAGCGCGTCATAGCGGTCGGCGAGCTGAGCGAGCCGGGCCGGACTGCCGACATCCCCATCCATTGAAAATACAGTATCGGTTACCAGCCAGCACCGTCCTCGGGGCGTTGAGCTGCCCCGGGCACGCCGATCGGCGAATCGCCGGAGCCGGGCCTCCAATCGGTCGTAGTCCAGATGCGGATAGGTGTGATGATCGGCACCGGAGGCGGCAGCGGCGTCGAGCAGGCTGGCGTGATTGAGCTTATCGGAGAAAATCAGGTCTCCGGGTGCTGAAAATGTTTTGAGTGCCGCCAGATTGGCCGCAAAGCCTGATGGGAGAATCACAGCCGCAGGTTGTTTTTTTAACCGGGCCAGATCGGCTTCCAGTTTTTGATGAAGTTCGGTGTTGCCGGAGACCAGGCGAGATGCCCCGGCGCCAAAACCCCAGCGATCCAGAGCACTGCGGGCGGCATCGATAACGCGCGGGTCGGCGGCAAGCCCCAGATAGTTGTTGCTGCAGAACTGCAGATATTGCGATGAATTGATGCGCACCTCCGGCTCACAGCGAGACTGCACGCTCGGCATCCGGCGCCAGTTATGATCGCGTTTGCGAGCCTGAAGGTCGGCGTCTAAATCGTCCAGCCAGCGGCGTATCGCAGAGGGGGAGGCATCATCGGTCATAAGTCAGGAAATATTGTTGGACGCAGGTCCCGAGTTGGCGGATGGCGGCGCAGGCGACGAGGAGTTGAGAGAATCTGTGACGGGCGAAACGCCCTCACGCTCCGAATTTGCTGCGTACCGGTCGGCGGCGGCTGCAAGTTTCTGCTTGAGCATTCGGCCGGGCTTGAATCGCACACGGAGGCGCGCCGGCACCTTGACGCGCTCGAGCGTGGCTGGATTCTGGCCAACCCGCGACGCCCGGTAATGGGCTTCAAATACGCCGAAGTCGCGGAATTCAAGGCGGTTGCCATCCTCCAATTCGCGGATGATTTCATCCAGAAACGCCTGGACTGTTCGCCGCGCGACCTGCCGACTGATCTGATGCTTGCCGGCTATACGGTCCACCAGTTCTTTTTTTGTCACGGTCGCCATGCTTCACCTTTTTTTCTGACCTGGAAATCGTTGGCATCGGCTCCCAGCGCCGGTGAATTCAAACTGTAACCACAGCGCGGCATTATCTGGCGGCCGTGATTATGCGTCAAGGAAACCCCTTTTCAAACAGCGAACTCTATCGCCGTAAACGAGACTTGACGGGACATCGTGGCGATATTTTGTGCGGCCGACAGCGGGGATTATGGCCGACCCAGCACCGCAATACCGGCGTCATCGGCCATCTTCAGCACGCGCTGTTTTTCAAGCATGATGGTGCGTCCCGATTCGAGCACCAGTGCCGCGGCCCGAGCCTGAATCAGGTTTTGCATCGTCTGGGGCCCCACGGTGGGGACATCAAAGCGAATGTCCTGGTTGGGATTGCTGGCCTTAAGCAACACCCATCCTCCGCGTTTGCACAGGCCTCCGGCACGCTGAATCAGGGCGTCGGTTCCCTCCATCGCCTCAACGGCAATCACCTCGCGGTCTTTGACGGCAAGGCTCTGGCCAATCAGCAGCCGATTGACATCGCGAAGCAGCGGCCAGCCGAAATCGACATCGGCCAGAATATCGGCACCGGGCCGAGTCCGCGTCATCAGGCCTTCCACGGCCAATTCCTCCGGAATGTAGGGGCGTGCGTCCAAAAGGGTGATACCTCCTGAAGCCAATTCGTCGGCGAGAGCCGAAAGCAGGCGGGCGCTGCGTTTGTCGTGCCGAATCCGCCAGAACCAGATACGGGCCGTCCGCCAGTCGGGAATATATCGCAACATGCGATATTTTTCGTACATGCCGGCCTTGGCCACACGGCCGACCATAACCGCCTTATTGACGGAGCAGTTTCGGAACCAGCGAATCCATTGATTAATGCGTAACAGACCGACGCGCTTGAAACGCTCACATCGGGGCTGGAGCAACGCCTCTTCGCTTTGGCCCCAGAGGGCGGCACAGATCACGGGATGCCCCCGGGATCGCAAGCCGTCGGCCACCGAGACCGGCAACATTCCCTGCCCGGCGATAAGGCCGATCGGCTCGCCGGGTTCGGGGACCAGCATCGCCGCCGCTGTTTCCGATTCCGTCGCCATTCTAATGCGATTTCACCTCACCGATGCGCGCCTCTGCCGAGCGTGCGTGGCCTTCAAATCCTTCCGCCCGCGCCAGGGTACAGAGCGGATCCATCGCCGCCGCCAGAGAGGACGCATCCAGTTCCACCACGGACATCCGTCGGCGAAAACTCTCGGCCGAGAGCCCGCTGAAAAAACGCCCCGTGCCGGATGTCGGTAGTACGTGGGAAGGCCCCGCGAGGTAATCACCGGCCGCCACCGGCGACCATGGGCCGATGAATATCGCCCCGGCATTGGTGATGGCGGCGGCATCGCGCCGGGCGGTGCGTGTGGTAATTTGCAGGTGCTCAGGCGCCAAGTCGTTGGCCAGATCAACCGCCGCTGCATGGTCGGTCGTTACCACAATGGCGCTGGCAAAGCTGAGGGCTTTCTCGGTCTGGATGCGACGGGGCAGATCGGCGAGGAGGCGGCTGAGATCGGCCTGCACACGCCGGGCAAAATCCGCATCAGCGGTAATCAGAATACAACTGCCGGGGGCGTGTTCAGCCTGCGCCAGCAGTTCAGACGCCGTCACCTGCGGATCGGCGGAGGAATCTGCAAGAACAACCACCTCGCTGGGCCCGGCAAAACTGTCAATATCGACAATACCGAAGAGTTCTCGCTTGGCGAGTTGCACGTACCAGTTTCCGGGCCCGACGATTTTATCAACGCGGGGAATCCGATCCGTGCCCAGCGCCATCGCCGCAATCGCATGCGCCCCACCGATGCCATAAACTTCCGTCAATCCGAGGCGGCCAGCAGCCGCCAATACCACCGGCGCAACTTGCCCCCCTCGGGCCGGTGAGCAGATGCAGAGACTCTTTACGCCCGCCGCCAGCGCCGGTACCGCCGTCATGATGAGCGTTGAAGGGTAGGCGCCGGCTCCACCGGGAACGTAAATTCCCACTCTTTTGAGCGGCACGCTTTGAATTCGTAATTGTGCCCCCCCACCGGGCGTTGCGCCGACGGGTTCAATAGCCGGTG
>DAHWIP010000112.1:0-6358 GCA_027344975.1 Phycisphaerae bacterium | reverse complement strand
GATGGTGGGGGTAGAGAGCAGATCGTGAAGAACGCGTCCAAGATCGGTGGGTGGAGCGATACGAATGACGGAGGGAGGCGTCGGGTCTTCCCAGATCGCCTTGCGAACCGGTTTGGGCAGCCCCTCATGAATAAAATGCATATCCATGTCGCCCACCACCTCGCCGCGGTAATAAAGCGTGAGGCGGCCGCTGCCGTCAAATTCGCCGATATCAACCGCTTCCACATCATGCCGGGCGGCCAGAGATTTCAAAGCAGATAGCCGGTCGGGCGGCACGGCAAGAACCATACGCTCCTGGGCTTCGGAGATCCAGATTTCGGCGTAGCTCAGGCCATCATATTTGAGCGGGGCCCGATCCAGATGAACGGCTGCACCGGTTTCGCTTCCCATTTCCCCGACCGCACTGGAAAGCCCGCCGGCACCACAGTCCGTAATGGCGTGGAAAAGTGATCCGCCGGGATTATCACGGGCGGCCAAGATGACGTCGAGCATTTTTTTTTCAGTAATCGCATTGCCGATCTGTACCGCGTGGCTGAACTGCTCGCCGTGTTTATCGGTAAGTACATCGCTTGAAAACGTGGCACCATGAATGCCGTCGCGTCCGGTCCGGCCGCCAAGCACAACAATGCGATCCCCCTTGCGGGCCGCCCCCTTCTGTGCCTGATCCAGAGGCAAAAGGCCTACCGATCCGCAGAAGACCAGCGGATTGCCGATGTAGCGGGAATCAAAAAACACGGCACCATTGACGGTGGGAACGCCCATGCGATTGCCGTAATCGCGCACACCCGCAACCACCCGGCGGGCCGTGCGCCGCGGATGAATCACGCCGGGGGGCAGCTGTTCCACGGGGGTGTCTGGATTGGCGAAGCAGAAGACATCGGTGGCGGCAATGGGCATTGCGCCCCCGCCGGTGCCGATTACATCCCGGATGCATCCGCCAATACCGGTCGCCGCCCCGCCGTAGGGTTCAATGGCCGACGGGCGGTTGTGCGTTTCCACCTTCATGCACAGGGCAAAATCTTCATCGAATGCAATCACCCCGGCGTTGTCTTTGAAAACGCTAAGCGTCCAGGGCAAATTGAGTTCGCTGGTGGCCCGGAAAATGGTCGATTTAACCAGGTTGTCGATCCGCATGGTAACGTCGCCGGGGCCGTGATGATCATGGCCTTCATTTTCAGCGGTACCGGGATGATGGGTAAATTCAATAATTGCCTTGAGTGTTTTATGAACACAGTGCTCGCTCCAGGTCTGGGCCAGCGTTTCAAGTTCGGCGTCGGTGGGATCGCGGCCGATCTGCTGAAAATAGCTCTGGATAGCCGCCATTTCAGAGGCGTCGAGAAACAGATGGCCGGTGCGGGAAAGATTCTGAAGTTCTTCGCGGCTCAATTGGCGGATGGGCACCTCTACGCGTTTGAATGGATATGGTCTGCCAACGGGAAAAGCATCGGGAAGCAGAGGCGAGGTGTGCAATTCTTCAATGCTTTCGTTGGCCAGGACGCGGCGCCCGAGCATCATCGCCGTATCGGCCGTCACCTGACCGAGCAGCAGAAATCGGCGGCCGGTCCGCACCTCCACCGCACCGGGAGGACATTGGAGTTTGTCGGCCACGGCGGCCTGCGTGCTGGCGGCGACGGGATCCATGACGCCCGGTTTGAGATGCACTTCCAGCAGTCGGCCGACGGCGTGGGGTGCAGCGCCGATGACATAGCGTTCGGAGACGGGATCGCAGAGAACCTGCGAAGCAATCTTTTCAACTTGTGCCGGGGTGAGGAGTTGATCGTCGCCTTGAAGCAGAAAAATCCGGCCGGAGGCAACTTCGTAAATTTCATTAAAACCCAATTGACGAATTTCATTTAATACCGCGGCGCCGGTTGCATCATCAGATGGATTTTTTGGATAAACTTCAACGCGATATACGGACATGACACTCCTTCAGCACGGACCATTTCCGTCAACCCCCGATTATGCGCTGATTTTTGTATTTTTGCAGCCACCCGGCAGGCCGAGGATCAGCGGTGACCATCGGGCCGCCGACCCCCAGCCGAATCGATGCGGATGGCATTGCGGTGATATCGCACTTCGGCGGGCTTTCCGTGCGGCCAGACGACCGCCACAACATCCATGCGAAGCGGATAGTGATTCAGGTGGCGTGAGCGGGCGAACCATTGGGCGGATCGGCGGAGGGCGGCAATTTTGTCGCTTCCAAGCGTCGTTTCGGGCGGGCCGAAATCTTCGGTTCGGCGGGTACGAACCTCGATAAACACCAAATCGGTTTTATCGAATGCCACCAAGTCCAATTCGCCCCCGGGGCAGCGTACTCTCCGTGCGACGATCCGCATGCCGAGTTTACGCCGTAAGTAACGGGCGGCGAGCTTTTCGCCCGCGAGGCCGAAGGCGTCTTTTTCGTTGCGCAGCCGCCGATCGAACAGTCGCTGGAAAAGTTTTTTCAGCACATCTCCCCTGCTGTCCCCTGCAAAAAGGTAATTCAGTTCAGCCCCGCAGACCGGGGCAGACCAAAGGCAATATTCATGTTTTCAATCGCCTGCCCGGCGGCACCTTTCACCATGTTGTCCAGGGCGCTGACGATCACCCAGCGTTTATCATATGGATAAATCGCCATATCCAGATAGTTGGTATTGAGCACATATTTGGTGCTTGGGCCTATCCCCGTACGAATTCGGATAAACGGGCTCTCGGCATACGTTTTCCGCCAGATATCCAGCGCCGCCTCGACGGTGCGCCCCCCTGCCGGACGCGTGTAAATCGTGCTCAAAATGCCCCGATCCATCGGCACCAGATGCGGGACGAACGTAATGCCCACCTGCACCCCACTGCCGAGCCGGATTCCCTCGGCAATTTCCGGCGCATGGCGATGGGTTCCAATCGCATAGGCCTCGAAGGCCTCATTGCGTTCAGGAAAATGGTGCTGCGGAGTCGGATTCCGCCCCGCACCCGAGATGCCCGATGCGGCATTGACGATAATATCATCCGGATCAATTACACCCGCTTTTACCAGCGGCGAAAGGGGAAGAATGGCGCACGTGGTATAGCAGCCGGGATTGGCAATCAGCCTTGCCTTTGCGATCTGCTCGGCAAACAAATCAGGCAGGCCGTAGACTGCGTGCTCCAGATTCTGCACATCCGTATGGGTGTGCTTGTACCATTTTTCGTAAAGCCCGGCATCTTTGAGGCGGTAATCGGCCGAGAGATCGATAACGCGAACGCCCGCAGCAAGCAATTCTGGTGCATACTGCATGGCCGATGCGTGCGGCACGCACAGAAAGGCGACATCCGCTTTTTGCGCAATAACCCGAGAGTCAAACGGTTCAATCGGCAGGTCAATCCGGCCGAGTAATTCGGGAAATATCTCGCTGATCGGCTGTTCCGGCTTACGACTTGAAAGCACGGTCACCCTGACCAGGGGGTGCCTCAGCAACCACCGCAGTAATTCCAGCGATGTGTAGCCGGTTGCTCCGACAATAGCGACACGTACAGGACTGGACATGGGTCCCTCATGAAGAATCAATAGGCAATGTCGCGCGACATTCCCCGCACATCAGGCGGTTATCAGATCATTTTATCCACCATTTTGGTCAGGCGGGATAAAAATGATGGCTGCTGATCAATCGCCTTACCAAGGATTTTATGAAACACCGTAAAAAACTGCAGCAGTTCGGTCATTTTTCGCACATACGCGGCATGGGCATCGGCGTCTTCCGGATTGCTCGGCTTCTTGCCGGCGGAATCGATACACTTGCCGATACGGTCGAGAAGAGGGTCCAGTTCTCTGCGTTTGCGCTCACGCATAATATTTTGAAACATCACCCAGACATCCGATTCAGAGGTGAAAAAATCGCGCCGGTCGCCGGCAATGCTGGTTCTTCTGACGATGCCCCAGTTGATCAGTTCGCGCAGGTTCATACTGGCATTGCCGCGGGAAATCTGCAGGCTTTCCATGATATCTTCGGCGGTCAGGGGTCTTGGGGCGACCATCAGGAGTGCATGCACCTTGGCCATGGTGCGGTTGATACCCCAGTGTTGGGCCATCTGTCCCCACAGATCGATGAATTCCATGCGCGGGGCTTCAAGTGAGTCTTTCAGGGATTTATCCGGTGAATCAGTCATGGCAACTCTAATCCGAACAACAGCGGTACTACGAACCAGTATTGTGCCGTGAAATCGACTTTATTTCCACGATCCCGCAAATTTCAAATCGATATCCGGAGCGAGGCATGACGGAGGCCGCGTCGATACGCTTATCGGGTAAGTGCGTCCACGTTACCTCGATCCTTTCATTCATCTGGCCGCACCCTGAGGCGGGCTTCGTGGAACAATAAACTCTTAAACCGGAGTTCGTCATGGGGATGGATTCGCTTTTTTCCGGTGCGTACAATCTGCCTCTGCATCAAGTTCATTGTGAGCCTGACAGATTCAATGGCCGTGCGGTTGACGATTTCACGCCTGATGTGGCCCTGCGAGGTGCCGAACATTGTTGGGCCATCTGTTTTATAGCATGGGTGAGGCATCGGCAGTTCCGGACGACTCACGATGCCATCTTCAAGCCGACCGGACAAGGAGAATAACCATGGAAAAACACCCCCATAATGAGACCCTAAGCACCGCAGCCGGAGTATCGGTCGGAGTACCACTACCGTCCACCAGCGCGACGACCACCTATCACCGCGCTGAAGTTGATGGGGTTGGAATCTTCTACCGCGAGGCCGGACCGAGGGATGCGCCTACCCTGGTCCTGCTGCACGGCTTTCCAACCTCATCACGCCAGTTTCAGGCATTGATCCCGCTCTTGGCGCCTTACTATCACATCATTGCGCCAGACTATCCGGGTTTGGGGCAGAGCGATGCGCCTTCGCCCGCGGCCTATCGGTACAGCTTCGATCAGCTTGCTGCGACGATGGGCCGACTTTTGGATATGCTGGGCATCGATCGCTACGCCCTTTACATCCACGACTACGGCGCGCCGGTGGGATTCCGCATGATGCTGGCCCGGCCCGAGCGGTTACGGGCGCTGATTACGCAGAACGGCAATGCCTATGCCGAGGGGCTTGGCCCGAAATGGGCAAAAATCGCCGAGTTCTGGGCCGAACCGCAAGCCCATCCCGAAGTGGTCGACGCCTTTCTTTCGTTCGAGGGGACGAAGCAGCGGCACATCGCCGGCACACGCCATCCGGAGCGTTACAACCCTGATGACTGGACCGATGAATTCGCGCATCTGTCAAAATCCGGTCAGCGCGAGATTCAATCGGCGCTGCTTTATGATTATCGCACCAATGTCGAATCCTACCCGGCTTGGCAGCGCTGGCTGCGTGCCAAGCAGCCGCCAACCTTGATCGTCTGGGGTGCCAACGATCCGTCATTCATCGCAGCGGGTGCGGAGGCGTTCAGGCGCGATCTTCCACAGGCAGAGCTTCACCTGCTCGACGCCGGGCATTTCGCGCTCGACGAACAGAATGATGAGGTCGCAGGTCTGATCGTTCGGTTCCTTGGGAAACATTTGGTCTGAGCGCGCGGTGCAGCAGCACGAACCGTGGAGGAAGAAATCGATTTTAACAGCAGGGGAGCGGGCGGCGGCAATGCCCTGGAGCAGGCGAATCGCGACCATCGCAAATGCGAGCCGGTGGATTTATTCCACCGGTTGCAACCGTAATGAATGCACGCCAACCGCAGGCAAAAAGAGGGAGAACCCGACTAAACCGCAGGGGGCGCAGGGGTTCGCAGAGGCTCCGGCACCCGGTTCGCTCGCGCCACTGAACCGTCTCCGCGCTTTCCGCGCCTCCGCGTCAGATATGGCTTCATGCCTGGGGCATGATGTGATTTGCTTTTCTGTCACGCTAAGAATGAAAGGCGCTAAGATTTTTGCATTCAGTCCGTACGCTTTTCCGCACCGTCCCCGTGCGCCATGCGGCGATGCCCCACGCTCCGATTGCCCGATCCCTCATTTATCGCGACCATATTGCGGCCTCAAAATGGAATTTACAATGGAAGCATAACTCTCCGGGGCGGTGCGTCGCGGGCACCGCCCCAGTTTCCCCGACGCACCTATTTACCTCCGGAGGCCAGCGCCGCCTCCGCCTGCTTAATGCCGTTGTTCAGTGTCGCTCGAAGCTGGGCAGCGTTGGGCGCACGCTCCGTCGCCAGCCTGCTGACAAGCGGTTCGGCTCGCCGAAACCAGCGGAGCGCACGGCGGGGACCGGCCGGCACGCCCTGACCCCTGAGATACATGAACCCGAGGTTGAGCGCTGCGCGGACCGATCCCCTCGCGGCTGCGAGTTCGTAATAATGGCGTGACTGGGCAAGATTGCGCGGGAGGCCACCTTGGCCATAAAAATAAAGACTCCCG
>DAHWIP010000111.1:0-6359 GCA_027344975.1 Phycisphaerae bacterium | reverse complement strand
GATGCTTCCCGCATCCAAGAATCGACAGCGAAAATCGCGCTGCGCGATATACTTCTTCGGGTATGAATAACGATTTCTCTTCCCTCGAATCTGCCCCCCAGCCTGAACTTACGGAATTAAACGCTGCCGAGCTGACCACCTTGGACCATCGGCATCTCTGGCACCCGTTCACCCCCATGTCAGCCTGGTTCAGCAAAAAAGATCCGCTGATCATCACGCATGGACAAGACGAATATCTTTATGACATTCAGGGACGGCGCTATATCGATGGTGTCTCATCGCTCTGGTGCAATATTCACGGGCACCGCGTGCCAGAACTCGATGCGGCTGTGCAACGCCAGCTTTCCAAGATTGCCCATACGACACTGCTTGGGGCGTGTAATGTTCCAAGCATTCAATTGGCGGCCGAACTCGCCCAAGTCGCCCCCGCGGGCTTGGAGAAGGTCTTCTATTCCGACAATGGCAGCACGGCGGTGGAAGTCGCCCTTAAAATGGCCTTCCAATACTGGCAGAACATTGGCCGCAGCGAAAAGAGGAGTTTTCTCTCGATGACGGCGGCCTACCATGGCGATACGCTCGGGGCGGTTTCTGTCGGGCATATCGACGCGTTTCACGCCCCCTATCGGGCCATCAATTTCCCCAGTCTGCGGGCGAACTCACCTCAGATTCCCGCCCATTCACCGGCCAATAGCAGCATTGAATCAAATATTGTGCCATTCTCTATATTTACAGAATGGGACAATTATATCCGCGATCTGATCGCAGCTCATGCGAGTGTTTTAGCGGCTGTTATCGTCGAGCCGGTGGTACAGGGGGCTGGCGGGATGTTGATGCAGCCATATGGCACGTTAAGTCACCTGAGGAAGCTTTGCGACGAATATGATGTGCTGTTGATTTGCGACGAGGTGATGACCGGCTTCGGCCGAACGGGCGCCCTTTTTGCATGCGACCACGAACAGGTCTCGCCAGACTTTCTGTGTCTTTCCAAGGGACTTACCGGCGGGTACATGCCGCTTGGGACAACCCTTACGCACCAGAGAATATTCGACGCCTTCTGCGGCGACCCGAATGCCGGACGAACTTTTTTTCATGGCCACACCTTCACCGGTCATCCGCTGGCCTGCGAGGTGGCGAGGGTATCGCTGCAATTGATTTTGGAACGAGACCTGCCTCGCCGGGCCTTGGAGATGAGTCGGTGGCTTGCGGACGGGCTTACTGCATTGAGAGACCATCCAAATGTCGGAGACGTCCGCATTACCGGCGGCATCGCCGCTGTGGAAATTGTGCAGCAGCGCACCCCTTTAACCCCCTTCCCCTGGCAGCGGCGAATGGGTGGGGAAATCTGCCGCCGATTGCGATCGCATGGGGTGTTGCTGCGGCCGCTTGGTGATGTCGTTGTGATCATGCCCCCCTTAGCTGCCAGCAAAGCAAGTGTTGAGCAGGTATGCGAAAGTCTGCAGTCGGTCATGAGTCGATTTTCGGACTTATTGACTGACCATGGTTGATGATGGGTGTCATCCATTGGGGGTTCGTTATGGATACAAAGGGAATCACTTCGGCGGATATGCCCGGTTTGTTCATCACCGGAACCAGCACAGACATCGGCAAGACAACCGTGGCAGCGGCGCTGGCGGGTGCATTTCGCCGATGCGGGGTGCGGGTGGGGGTTTGCAAACCGATTGCTTCAGGGTGCCCGAAGTATCCCAATCGCGGAAGCAGCCGGCATCTTTCGAATGCAGACCTCATGTCGCCGGACGCGGAGTTGGCCGCAGGCTGTGCCGGTCTGAAAGTTGATGATGGTCTCATGCCGATGATCAGCCCGGTTCGCTATGCGGCTCCAGTTTCGCCGCACGTCGCAGCTCGGCTGGAAAGCCGACCGCCCGATTGGAAGGCGATCAATCAGGCGATGGAGTATTGGCGGGCCCATTCAGATTTTATTATTGTCGAGGGAGCCGGCGGGTGGTTGGTTCCGCTGGACGATGATTATTACACCATTGCCGATCTGGCCGCCGCTCTGCGATTGCCGACGATCATCGTCAACGGGGTTTATCTGGGAAGCATTAACCATACCTGGCTGACCGTGGAGAGCATTCGCGGTCGCGGACTGACGGTAGCCGGTCTGGTAGCCAACCAAATACCGGAACCAGTCGATTTCGCGGCCCTGAGTTCGATCGAGGAATTGCCGCTGGCCACCGGCGTTCCCATTCTGGCCAAACTCCCCCACCACGCCAATGCGACGTTAACGCACATTCCCGATGAGTTTATCGATGCACTCGAGCCCTTTGCCCGCCGGTGGTGGGAAAAGGTCAAACCGACTTATTAGAGTTGATACCTTTGCTGGTTCAGCCTGAAAAGGAGGACGAATCACGGTGCTTGAGGGATGACGGACGTCGCACGATTGCGTTTGACGACTTATGCGAAGTATTGGGCGCATGCAACGGTGGCGACGTTGCGGCATACTCCTTACGAGATGTGTTTTTTGATTGCGCCTTCCGATTAAATCTCTGCGGCTGCGGAGTTCTGGATGTACAATGCAATCGTGCTTCGGTGCTTTGGAGATTACATGCTGCGGGAAGAATTGCAGAGCAGATTAGATGCGATGGAATTTGTGCGGTTTTATGGTCTGCATATCGAGTCGCTTGAACCGAATCGGTGCATGACTCGAATCACGTATCAGAAAAAACTTGAACGCCCCGGCGGAATTGTTGCCGGTCCTACCTTCATGATGACGGCGGATGTAACCTTCTGGCTGGCGCTTGTGGGTGAACTAGGGGTGGATACGCCACTGGTGACGGCGAATCTCCAGAGCGCGTTTCTTAATGCGTGCCGAGAGGAAGACATTATCTGCGAAGCGAGGATTTTGAAATTCGGTCGACGCCTGATTTATGGCACCGCCGAGTGCCGCAGCCCGCGAGGTGATTTGTTCAGCCACCATACCGTGACGTACGCACGGATTATCAGGGAGTAGCAGACGGAATATCTCCGTTATGGGACGTATTCCTGTCCCAATTTGGCAAGATGATAGAGATGCAGAAGTCCGGCCGCCGCGGCAATCCTGACTTTTTCGGATGGATCGCGGAGCATGTGCACCAGGCGGGGCGCATTGTTGCCATCGGGTATCCATCCCAACGCGAGCGCGGCAAGCACACGATAGTCGGCATTGGAACTATGCGCGTAATGCCGGGCAATTTTTTCTCCCTGCTCGCTGCCGCGCTGACCGAGGCCGCGGGCGGCGATCAGCCGTCCTGCCGGAAGCGGATCATGGAGTCCGTTGAGAAGCACATTGGCAGCCAGCGGTGTTTCGAGGGACCGGCTGGTATTGAGGGCAGCGAGATGATCAATGGCGTAGTGCGAATAGCTCAGTTCGATGATGCTGGATATCGCGCGATGATAGCCCAGACGGGCCAGAGCGGAGGTGACCGCAAGGCGCACGGCGTGAATGGAATCATCGGAGTCCGTACGAAGCAGGCCAATTGCTGTAGGATCGCCCAATCTGCCTAAAACCATGGCGGCGTTGGCTCGCACGACGGGATCTTTGGAGTGTAGAAGCATGGCCAGTTGACCGACATATTGCTGATCACCTATCTTGGCCAGGGCGTAGATCACACCGCACCGCACGCTGGGGCCGCTGCCGGAATAGAGCTGGATCAGTTGGGATCGAAAGCCATGCAAACGGCGGTTCCCAATAACAATACAAGCGGTAAATCGGACGGCCGATGAGCGATCAACCAGTGCCTTCCGAAGCACTTTAACGGCCGTGGGTGCCGGAAGTTGTCCTGCAGATTCAACAGCCGCAGCGCGGATGGCTGGTGATGCGCTGTGCATGCCGTCCATAATAACGCTCTCGGCAGGTGCAATGGATATCTGCCTGGTCGCCGTCGGCGTGGTTGCACACCCGGCAACGATCAAAACAAGTGTCGCCACTCCGCCAAGCCGTAATTTCCTGCTGATGATTTTCAATGCCATGGCCTAACTCCATTTTTCAATCGTCAACCGGCTTATATGCCCTCGTATTTACACCAGATCATACCGTTCTGCGCGACTTCTGTCGGCGGATGAACCAATCTGCCAAGAGTATCATTACCATCATAACCGCTACCGCCAGTATGACACGTGGGAAGAGGTACCCGCCGCGCTGGAAGACAGTCACGCGGTCGTCAAGGGGCATATCAGCCGCCGCCACACCGGCAACAAAGGCGTGGTGTCCATGTTGACTGACGAGTTTGAAAATCCGCCCGGAAGGATTAATGAACCCACAATATCCGCCATTAACACACCGCGCCACACTGACGCGATTTTCGACGGCCCGCAACTGATCAAGCTGGAGATGCTGCTGCAGTTCCGCCCTTGACTGATACCAACCGTCGTTGCTGATGACCACGAGAAAGTCGGCACCTTTCACACCGTCGTTCGGGCGACAGAAGGCGCGGGCGGGGCCGGCCATAGCATCTTCATAGCAGATGGGGGAGGCGAAGCGCCACGATCGGGCCCCGACATGCAGCGTGAAATGTCGCCAGGCTGTACCGGGAGTCAACGAATAATCGCCGTTGGGGCCGAATGGCGTGAAATAGGAAAGCACATGATGCAGCCAGGGTGCGGAATGCTTGAATGGCAGATACTCGCCAAAGGGAACCAAATGCCGCTTGGCGTAGTAGCGGTGATTTTCGCCGTGATTCGGTGTGAAAAGTACGGCGATATTCTGCATGGAGGAAATTTTGCCGGCTTGATTAAACCGCACGCCGGAAGAGCCTACCAGCAGAGCGGTATGGTACTTTTTAGCAAAGGCGGTGAGACGATGGGCGAATTGCTGATCCATTATCAGCATGCGGCGTCCATGGCCGCAGGCATACCACGCGGGTGATTGGGCGAGCCAAGATGGATTGAGAAATCCGGGGACCATGGTTTCAGGCCAGGCGATCAGATCTGGATGCAGACGCTCTGCCTGCAGGCTGAGTTTAAAGTAGGAATTAAAAAGTCGCTTCTGGCTGCTGATGGAGTCACTCGATTTAACCGACTGCGGAATGTTCTGTTGCAGCACGGCGACGCGGGGCCCGCTCCGATACGGCGGGTGTTTCAATTGCAGCAGACCATAGCCGATCACCGCTAACCAGAGAAGGATGATCAGGGCAACTCCGCTCCAAGCGATTGCTTTCCGTTTTGGGGATTTGCCGTTCGCGATACTATCGACCACATCCGCAATGACAGCGGAGGTCATCACCGCCAGAAAACTCAAACCGGATGCACCGAAGAGACTCGCGGACTGAAGCACAACGAGTGAGCCCGTGAAGGCCACACCAAGAGTAAACCAAGGGAAGCCAGTGAAAAGGTGACCGCGAAGATATTCAAGCGCCGTGAAAACAACAGGAACCGAAAGCCAGATGGGAAACCATTCAATGCGAGCCAAAAGGTGAGTCAGCAGGAAGAAGAGCGCAAGGAACAGGCCGCAGTAAATGCTCAGGGCGATATAACCTGGCACGGTGATGCCGGAAAGCCAATACAAATTCACGACATAATAAAGTGAAGCCACCAGCCAGACGTACAGCAGATATTTTTTATTGACGCTCGACTGCAGAGCTGCCATGATCAAAGGTGTTAGAGCAAAGGGAGTAAGCCACCAGAATGAAACAGTAGGAAACACCGCAGAGAGCATGAGCATGCTCAAAAACGGTAAAATCAGAGCTGACCATCTGCTGCGAGCCAGGAAAACCGAGGATGTTTTCGTCCCGGATTGAGGGTCAATTTCATTCATGCAAGCGGCTCAGCCATTCGTGCGTATCTCACCATGGCGTCAGGCAATCCACACTTGCGCCGGTTCATCGCACGATACGGGCGCTGCCACCCTTATATACGTGCATAAGTTCCGCATGGCTTATCTGACTTGTATCACCACGCGTGGTTTGAAGCAACGCGCCGTGGGCGGCGCCCAAGTCGACGGCGTCCTGCGGGTTCATACCCGTCAACATTCCATAGGCCAAGCCGGAACAGAATCCATCCCCCCCACCGACACGGTCTTCAATTTCCAATCCGTCGAAGCGCCGCGAGCGGTAAAATTTGCCGTCGCACCAGAGGATGGCCGACCAGTTATTGATGAGGCCTGATTTGACCTCCCGCAGCGTGGTGCCGACCATTTTAATATTGGGGTACCGGTTCACAACCTGCTCCACCATACGCTCATAGGCGGCGGTATCCAATTCCGAGAGGTTTTCATCAACGCCAGCGACCTCTATGCCCAGCACCTTCTGAAAATCCTCTTCGTTTCCGATCAGGCAATCGACCATTCCAACCAGTTCAGGCGTCACTTTTTGCGCCTCTTTTGCCGACCATAATTTAGAGCGAAAATTCAGATCATAGGAGATGGT
>DAHWIP010000110.1:0-6367 GCA_027344975.1 Phycisphaerae bacterium | reverse complement strand
TCGCTGGAGGTTTTATTCGCAGGATGCTGCAGGATACCTGCACTCACCGATGCGTATTTCCCGTGGACCCGAAGCTGGAACTCATAGCTGCAGAACAAACTTCAACGACGCCGCATACATCCGCCTTCGCAAATTGGGGCATGATCACCTCCCAGGAATAATTACCGTTCGAGCTCAGGTGCAGGTAAATAACGCTGACCGGGTTGGTGTGGGTTTCTATTCCAAGCCGCCGAGAGACGCCACCGATGGCTTTTCGGGATTCTTCATCAATCGTGATAACGGACAGCTTCAATTGTGCGTCGATGGTAACCTTGTCGGCCCGCCAAGGCCCGCGCCATTTCTGGGCTGGCAGGCCGGGAAGTTTTACACCGTGTCTTTAACTTTAGATACCCATACCGGAGAGGTAGCATCCCTCTCTTACAACGGGCATGATATGATGCAGGAGTTTAGTCAGCCAATAAGAGGATTCGGAAAATCATCGACCGCTTACGCGGGTTTTTTCGGCTGGTCGGGCTCAAGTGCTTCCGCCACGGGATATGTAGCCAATTTTGAGGTTCTCGGGCATGGCGCGACATTTTCCGGTCATGCACCCGGCATCGGAACATTCGCCCGTTACGTTCCGGGTTTACCGATTGCACCTGAATTATCTCATCCGGTGAGGCGAAGCTCCAGCAAGGTTATACTGGGCTATCCATTGGCTTACATTTGGAACAGCGGGCTTGATCATGCCGCCCAGCAACGGGTTCTGCTTTGGGCCATAAGAAATACCTGGGAGCGGAAATAGACGGTTTATTGAATCGCCGGGCGTAATGGGAATCTCAGGGGTGCGCCTTTGGATACCATTATAAAGACATGTTCCTTCTATCGAGGAGTCAGCGGCGTGCTGAAATTCCGATTATTCACTGCGATGGCGATTATGGAACTCATCGTTATGGCATTCGGCAGTCCCCGGACCGTTGCGATGCCCGATACGTTGCAACTTCGGAAGGAACTGCGTGCGGCACCACCAAGGGTGAAGTGGGAGGCTCAATGGATCTCCGCCCCGCTACCCCGGCGTAACCCGCTGAGAAAGCTGAACTGGATGTGGGGGAACGCAGGCGGCGGCAGCTCAACTCTGAGTCGTGTGTGGTTCCGTCGGCAACTAACCATACCCAGTAACGTCCGCATTCGCCGGGCGGTATTTGATCTCACAGCTGATGAACAGTTCATACTTTATGTCAACGGCATACAATTTGCCCCGACGACGCAATATCGCGGCGCAAATTGGAATCACATTTACCATCCTGATATCGCCCGGTTGCTGCACCCCGGAGTCAATACGCTGGCCATCACCGCCACCAATGCGGGCGACAATATCAATTATGCGGGGCTGATAGGGACCCTGACCATCCAACTCTCCACAGGTGCCAAGGTGCATGTGCCTGTCGATTCAACATGGATGACGACTGAAGAAACACCGCCATCCGGATGGAATCGATCCGGCTTCAGACCTGTGAATTGGGAACCCGCCCACCGCATCACGCAATGGGGCGGCGCTCCGTGGGGACATCGACCGAATCCGCGACACGCGCTACCCCTCTTTCGGCATGGTTTTTTCATCAGCCGACAGATAAATCGGGCCACCGTGTTTGTCTCGGGGTTGGGGCAATATGATCTGTTCATTAACGGCCACAAGGTTGGTGATGATGTCATGCAACCGGGTTGGACGGATTATAGAAAAACGGTTTCATATAACGCCTACAACGTCACCCCTCTCCTGCACCGGGGGCGTAATGTGATCGGCATGATGTTGGGTACGGGAATGTATGATTGTCCCGAGGGGACACGCCGATATGAACACGCGCCGAATCCTTACGGCCGGCCTGAACTCATTCTGCAATTGCAGATATCATTCCGCGATGGCAGCCGGAAAACCATCATCAGCAGCAACCGATGGCACACCACCCCGGGACCGGTGACATTTTCATCCATCTATGGCGGCGAGGATTATGACGCCCTGAAAGCAATCCCGGGTTGGGATACCTCCAGGTTCAATGCGGCGCATTGGCGATCGGCGGTGGTCGTGCACGGCCCCGGCGGGGTGCTCAAGGCGCAAATCGCCCCCCCCGTGAGGATCATGCGGATTTACAAGCCTCTCCACATCACGCATCCGATGCCGGGGATAGCTGTGTATGATCTAGGCCAGAACATGGCGGGCCAATTTGTTATCAAAGCCCGCGGACCGGCGGGCTCCAAGCTGATTGTCTATCCTTCCGAATTGGTGCACCCAAACGGCACGGCGTGGCAATCCTGTGCCGGCCCTATCTGGTGTACGTATACGCTTAACGGGAGAGGAACCAATACATTCCACCCGTATTTCGCCTATTACGGCTTCCGCTATCTCCAAATCAATACCGTTGTCCCTCACCGCGCTACGGACGGGCGACCGACGATTTTAAGCGTAACCGGCGAGGCGACTCATACGTCGTCTCCAACGATCGGCTATTTCCGATGCAGCAATAATCTGCTGAATAAAATTCATCACCTCATCACCATGGCCATGGTGAACAACATGGAAAGCATTATTACCGACTGCCCCACAAGGGAAAAAACCGGCTGGTTGGAGGATACGTATCTCGTGGGACCGGGAATTATGGATAACTATTTTGTGCCCCGACTCTATGAGCAGACCGCGGCCAATATGCGTGATGCGCAATGGGCTGACGGCATGGTGCCCGATTTTGCTCCACAATATTTCAACTATCCGGGTGGATTTATTGATTCCCCGGAATGGGGAAGTGCCTGTATCCTTGATCCGTGGCTCATCTATAAATATTTCGGCGATAAACGTATATTGGATGATAACTATGAAATGATGACGCGATATCTGAAGTACCTCAGATCCCGAGCGGTAAACGGCATTATCGCCTATGGCCTGGGAGATTGGTTCGACCTGGGCCCAAGGCCGCCGGGAGTTGAACAACTGACCACCATGGGAGTAACAGCGACCGCTACGTGGTATCGGGATATCACCGTCATGATAAAAATCGCCCGTGCGCTGGGCCACCGCCATGCGGCGGATCGATTCAGCTCCGAGGCAGCGCGTGTGCGGGCGGCATTTAACCGCAGGTTTTATCACCCGGCCACCGGCCAATACGATCGCGGCAGCCAATGTGCTGATGCCATGGCCCTGGCGACAGGAATTGTCAGAAAAGCAGATCGGTCAAGAGTACTCTCTCATCTGATTGCCGATGTTCGCAAACATGACTACCACACCACGGCAGGTGATATCGGATTTCATTACGTCGTGAAGGCATTGATGAGTTCCGGCCAATCGGAGTTGCTCTTTAAGATGGCGACACAAACCACGCCGCCAAGTTACGGCTATCAGATTCTCCATGGTGCAACATCTCTTACTGAGGCATGGAATGCTTTACCGGCCGATTCACAGGACCACTTTATGTTGGGTCATATTGAAGAATGGTTTTTTCAAGGCCTTGGGGGTATACGAATCGATCTGGCACGGAAGCCCAGAAGGCAGTTGGAGATTCGCCCGGAGGTGCTGAAAAATCTCAAGTGGGTGCATGTGAGTTATGATTCCGTTCTAGGTAGAGTGACCAGCCATTGGCAACATCGCGGACATCATTTGCTTATGCACTTTGTCATTCCGCCGCACATTACCGCGCGGGTATATATTCCTGCGTCACGGGACGCGACGGTAACAATCAACGGCAAGCCTCCAGCGCAAACACACATTAGAGTTTTATCCACAAGCCATGGCTACCGAATCTGTATCATGCCCGGCGGCGATTATCGGATTGTTGTAACGCAGTAGATTGGGAGAGAATCTTCAGGGGGACGACGAAACCCCGATTGCAGCGTCAATCTCGCCCTGTGCGTTCTTCGTTTTCAAATCCCACCGAGGCGACTGATCCATTTACGGCCCGTAGCGGCATGGCGACACCGGTGTCCCAACCAATATCTCATCGGCCGACTTGCACCTCGACAAGTCCGTCAGGCAGAGATACCGCCGCTATGGGAACGGAAAGAAAGCGGCGAATCACTTCGATATTGGTTGTGGCATGGCTGCTCAGCGGCGTGGTGACAAACCGGCCACTACCGGCCTGCGCCATCGGCAACAGCAGTTGATCCGCCAGATATCGGCCGACCGGGGCACCTGAACTGATATACGTCCGCATTTCTTTGACGAGCCGCTCAATCATGGCGGCGGATGAGAGTTCCTTTTCGCCGCAACCAACTAATATTTCGGTAATATGCTCGGCCTGCAGACTCAGAATCACAGCGTTGCCCGGCCCGACAGAATTCGGCAATATCTCAACAGCGATGTCCTCCCGTCCCAGCGTGGTCCACTGCATGAGCAATTCACGTTGACGCTCGGCGATGCCGGACGCGAGCCCGGCGACCAATATACGGGCGGTACGGCGAACCAGATTGCCGCGGGCGGCAATATCAATGGGCGCCAACCGGGAACACGGCTCGATCCGGACGGAAAATTCCCCGCCGCCGGCGGGATAAAAGCCGGGTCGGTGCAACTCCGCCATAACACGCGGGCCCATTTTATTGATCCACGGAAGAAAACATTCCGCCAGATGGGGATATGGGGGCGCGAAGGGATTGTGCGTACCGCCGCTTAGCTGCAATTCGCTCGGCTCACCGGCAATCATGAGTGCTGGCAGGACGGTCTGAAGCACAAGGGTGGCGCTGCCGGCGGTTCCCACGGCAAACCGATATTTTCCCCCGCGCACGGGGCCCGGCGTAAATTGCAACCGGCGGGATCCGAGTTCGCCGCCCTCGACGTTGGCATGGCAGATGGCCTGCGCCGCCGCCACTGCTGTAAGATGCTGGCGCATGAGGCCCGGGCGACGCCGTTTGGCGCGGATGTTTTCAATGATAAAAGGAGTGCGGGTTACCATCGACAGCGAAAGGGCGGTCCGAAGAACCTGCCCGCCTCCCTCGCCCGTCGATCCATCAAGCAATATCATGTCCGAACTTCCAACGAATCCTCCGGCCGAAACCGGATATCGAATCTATTTTTACCCATGATTAATCGTCCGCCCTGTCGGAATCTTTAATAACGAAGCGGGCCTTGAGGCGGGCCACTTCATCCGCCAGCCCCGCCAGCCGAACACTCTCGAGCACCTGGTCAAAATCCTTATACGCCGCCGGCGCTTCATCCCGCGGGTAATTGCGGCAGTTGGTCAAAATGTCCTGCGACGCAAAGGATTCGTCAATGGAATGCTGATCCAGTTGACGAATCGCAGACCGGCGGCCCATGGCTCGACCGGCACCATGATTGACACTGAAACAACTCTTTTCCGCGCCCGCCGCGGCAACCATAACCGCTGAACCCGCCTGCGGGTTGCCGGGAAGCAAGATCGGGTGGCCGACGTCGGCAAAAGGCGTATCCGCCAGCGCCGGGTGCCCTGCCGGGAACGCCCGCGTGGCGCCCTTGCGATGAACCCACTGCTTTCGACCATCCACCATCTCCTGCCGGGCGATATTATGGCTGATCATATAAACCAGACCTCCGGTCGTGCCGGGCAGAACCTCGGCGAAGGCCTCCAGCACCAGTGCGTTAATTAACAGATGGTTGACGGTGGCGAAGTTGGCGCCCAAGCTCATGTCATCGATATACGCGTCCGCTTCGGGCGTGCCGAGCGGGGCGTAAACCAATTCGCGATCGTCGCCGGGCAGCGGGATGTTCCACCGGGAAAAATGCTCCTGCAGGCGACGAAATTGGCTGTTCGCAAGCTGGTAACCAAACCCTCTTGATCCGCAGTGCGAAAGAAATGCGACATGGCCGTCTTTGAGGCCGAAGCGTTCCGCCACAAAGCGACTTCGCGGGTTATCCGCCACCTGCACGACTTCACATTCACCAAAGTGATTTCCACCACCGTAGGAGCCGAGTTGTGAAAAGCGTGAATCCAGGTTTTTTGTCGCCCCATGCTGCAGGGCATCCCAACGGGCCTCAAGGGCCTCGGCTGTTCCGTCATGCCCGCGGTGCCACGCATCTTCACAGCGGACGGCCCAGACGGGGGGAATCCCCAGTTCGCGGCAGACCGACTCAGACGCCCCGTGCGTCACCGCCTCAAGTCCGACGGCCCGCGCGATGTATCGGGCCTTTTTGGCCGACCGGTGTCCCCGGCCTGCACCGGTGGGCACTCGTTCGACGATGGCGTCAATCAACGCCCGGCGTGTGGGCTTATCAGAAATCACCTCCGCCGGCACGTTGAGCTGCAGCAGGCTCATGGAGCATTTAATATCCACGCCCACCGGCCCCGGATAAATGTGCGTTGGCGATGCCAGTACACAACCGACGGGAGCGCCGTAGCCGGCGTGAGCATCGGGATTGAGCACCAGCGCACTG
>DAHWIP010000010.1:0-15572 GCA_027344975.1 Phycisphaerae bacterium | reverse complement strand
GCGGAATTGTTTCTGCTTCTGGCACTGCTGCTGATATCGGCGGCAGCGACGCAGGGGCCGCAGCGGCAGGTGGATGCCGCGCCAACGGACGGCCGAGCAAAAGCCGCGGGCGTATGAGGGACACTGCCATGCCTCGAATGTCATTGGAAAAGCGCCGACAGCATGCCGCTGCGATTGTTGCCATTCTTAAATCCACCTATCCCGATGCCCATTGTGCACTGGTCCACCATAATCCGCTGGAATTACTGATTGCCACCATTCTTTCCGCGCAGTGCACGGACGAACGAGTGAATCAGGTGACGCCGAAACTTTTTGCGGCATACCCGGACGCCCGCGCCCTGGCGGAGGCTCAAGTCGCTGATATTGAAGCGATCATCCGCAGCACAGGTTTTTTCCGGGCTAAAGCCCGATCCATTTCCCGCACCGCACGTCTGCTGATGGACAAGCATGGCGGGAAGGTCCCGGCCACCATGGCGGAACTCACCGCACTGCCCGGCGTCGGGCGTAAAACCGCCAATGTGGTACTGGGCAATGCCTGGGGAATTGATGACGGGATTGTGGTTGACACGCATGTGGGACGCCTTTCACGGCGGCTTGGATTGACCCGGCAGACCGATCCGGTAAAGGTGGAACAGGACCTGATGCAACTCATAGATCGCGGGGATTGGACGCTGATTTCGCATTTAATGATTTTTCACGGCCGTCGCCGATGTACGGCGCGGCGCCCCGACTGCGCGGGCTGCGAACTTGCGGGCATCTGTCCATCGGCGAAACTCCCGGGCGGATCGCGATCGGCTGGCCCTGCTGGAAAGAAACGGGTATAACATGAAGCGACGTTATTGCATGGAGACATGAACGATGGCAGAACCCGTTAAAGCGCAGCAACTGAAGATATCGACCGAGCATGGAGACATAACCGTTGAAATGTGGCCGGACGTGGCCCCGGGAACGGTTGATAATTTTATCAAACTGGCCAAAAAGGGATTTTACAACGGCCTGACTTTTCACCGCATCATTCCGGGCTTCATGATTCAGGGGGGATGTCCGCAGGGGACGGGCACCGGCGGACCGGGATACCACATCAAGGCGGAATTCAGCAATCGTAAACATACCCGTGGTGTGATCAGCATGGCGCGATCGCAGGACCCGAACTCCGCTGGCAGCCAGTTTTTCATCATGCATCAGGCCGCGCCGCATCTGGACGGGCAATACACCTGTTTCGGACAGGTGGTTTCGGGCATTGAAGTCGTCGATAAAATCGCCGCGGTTCCCCTGCGCAACAGTCAAACCGGCCAACCGGCTCAGGCTCCTAAAATCAATTCCATTACGGTGTTATGACGGCGGGCGGCGACCGGATATCCGGGCACCGGCCCAAGGGCACACATGCGTATTGTTCATACCGTTGAATTCTATCATCCCCGCACGGGGGGAGCGCAGGAAGTTGTCCGACAACTTTCACAGCTGATGGTGCGGCACGGCCATGAAGTCACCGTCGCCACCACCGCCTGTCCCGAGAGAACGGAAAAAGTGATCAACGGCGTGCGGATTGAGGAATTCGACTGCAGGGGCAACGCCGTGCGAGGCATGTCGGGCGAAATTGAGCGGTATCAGAAATATATTGTAAATGGGGGCTTTGACGTTGTGATGTCCTATGCGGCCCAGCAGTGGGCCACCGACGCACTGTTTCCCGTGCTCGATCAGATCCCGTGCCGCAAGGTGCTTTCACCGTGCGGATTTTCCGGCCTCTATGATCCGGCCTACCGACAGTATTTTGCCGATCTGCCGACGATATTGCGGAAATATGATCACCTTATTTTTCATTCGGAAACTTACCGTGACATTGAATTCTGCCGATCCCACAGCCTGACGAATATGGAGGTGATTCCCAACGGGGCATCGGCGGAGGAATTCAGTTATGTGGACAAATCTTTCCGCGCCCGCCACGGTATTGCTGAAAAAGCACTCATGCTCCTTACCGTCGGTTCCCATACCTGCTGGAAAGGGCACACGGAGGCCATCGCTGCACTGGCGGCCGCGAAAATCGGTCCGGCCGTTCTGGTGATCATCGGCAATACGAATGCCTCGCTGGGATGTCTGCCGCGAGATATCGCACAATCCAAGTGGATACGCCTGAAATCTCTGGGCAGGAAGCGGGTATTGCTGCTGGATCCCCCCCGCCCCGATGTGATTGCCGCGTATCACGCCGCGGATTTATTTGTGTTTCCATCCAACATTGAATGTTCGCCGCTGGTCCTTTTTGAAGCGATGGCATCGCGAACTCCGTTTATCGCCAATGACGTGGGAAACAGCCGGGAAATCGCCGGATGGAGCGGCAGCGGGGTGATCCTGCCGACACATCAGAAACCGGGTGCCCCACCGGGGTACTGTCAATGTGACATCGCCGACCTGACGCGAGGTATCGAAGAACTTCTCGCCGACCCGGCGCGCCGGTCTGCGATGGCGGATCGCGGGTATCAGGCGTGGAAAGAGCGTTTTAACTGGGAATATCTGTCCACCCGCTACGAAGCGGCGTATCAGGCGCATTGAGTATCGGCCGCCGAACCGCTGAATCCGTTCATTGGCAACGACATCCTGGTAACAGCCCGACACCGATCCCTGACCGGCCGGCAATGGAGACCCCCGATCCGAGAGCCGCATGCCAACGGAGCAGCGAGATCAGAGTCACTTGATAACCTCTTCCCCTACACGAGCCCGATGAACAATCGCCAGCAGATTCGGCAGGACGACCAGCGTCAGCGGCAACTGTACGACCAGCCCGGAAATAATGGCAATGGCCAGAGGTTGCTGCATCTGCGATCCCTGCCCAATCCCCAGAGCGAGCGGCATCAGCGCCAGAATAGCGGCCAGCGTCGTCATGGCGATCGGACGCATGCGGTTCTGACCGGCGCGGATAAACCGCGTTGTCAGGGATGAGTCCGCCGGCATGTCGTGAAATTCAGAATAATAGAATATCGCCACCTCCGTAACGATACCGACAACCATCGTCATCCCCATCATGGATGATACATTCAGTTCGGTGTGGGTCACGAACAGACCGATGCACACACACGCCAATGCGAGCAGAGGTATGGAGAGCATTGCGGCCGCGACACGGAAATGTTCATACATGAACAACAGAAGCAGAAACACCAGAATCACGGCGGCGATCATCACCACCAGCAATCCTTTGAATGCAATCTGCTGCTGCCGATAAAGTCCGCCGAGGTGGTAATAAACACCGGTTGGAATCATTCCGGGTTGCTGAAGCACCTTTTCCACGGCAGCTACCGCAGAGCCCATGTCACGACCGTTTATGCGAGCCTTGACGGCCACCATGCGTTTGAGATTATCGCGCATGATTTCCTGTTGACCGGTCTGAATTTTCAGGGTCGCCACCATCTTCAATGGTACCAGATGGCCGTCGGGCGATCGGAGTTCAATATTCCTAATTTCCCCAACGGTATGCCGAAAATCACGTGGAACCCAGACGCGCACACCAACAAGTCTCGGGCCGTGTTGAATATAGGTGCTGACCTTCCCGGTCAGATACTCGCGAACCAGCCGGGTAACATCTCCCGCGGTAAGCCCCTGCAGCGCCGCCTTGACGGGATTAACGTGGATTTCGATGGCGTCGCCGGACAGCACGATGCCGGATCTCACTTCCACGACACCGCAGACGGTTTTGATCGCGGCGGCGACTCTGCGGGCGGTGGCATCAAGCACCGACGGATGATTGGAGTATATTTTAATTTCAATGGGCTCAGGGACGGCCGTGAGATCGCCGATAAGATCCTGCATCATCTGATCGGTATCGATTTTCAGACCCGGAACCTTTTCATGGACCTCGCGGCGTACGTTGCTCATGATCTCTTCAATCGGCGGACGCGGAAAGGGTTTGAGCCGGATAAAGAAGTCGCCGGTGTACGGTTCCGTCAGCCCACCGCCGAGTTGCAGGCCCGTGCGTCGGGAATATGTATCGACGTACGGGTTGGAAAGCAGGATTTTTTCAACCTCAACGAGCATATGATTGGTCTGCGTAAGCGACGTGCCGGGCGGAGCGACATAGTTGAGAATAAATCCCCCCTCATCCATGCGCGGCATAAAACCGGTACCGACATAGGTGTAGGCGAAATACCCCGCTATCAGAATAGGAAGGATGACCACCAGAACCAGCACCGGCGCACGGAGCATCGGCCGCATGATCGTCTCATAGAGGCGATGGGCCAGGCGGGTGAAACCGCCACCCGTTCCATGGTACAGGTCATTGCTCCCGAGCATGCGGGCGGCGAGCACGGGCACGCCGAGCCATGCGGTAAAAAATGAAATAAACAGTGCCGCGGCCATGGTGAGCGAAAGCGCCTTGAAAAAGGCGCCCGTTATGCCGGAGAGAAACGCCAGCGGCGTGAAAATAATAATTGTGGAAGCCGAGGAACCGGCAAGCGGCCGGGTGAATTCCCGCGTGGCCTCAATAATGCTCCGATGATGATCCGCACTGCCTGATTCAATACGCCGCACGATGTGCTCCACCATCACGATCGCATCATCGATGATCAGCCCGACCGCCGCCGCCATGCCGCCGAGCGTCATGACGTTGAAGCTCATATGCAGCAGATGAAGCAGGAGAATGGTGGACGCAAGCACGGCGGGCACCATCACGGCGGCAATGAGCGTCATTTTCCAGTTACGCAGAAACACCAGCAGCACCACCACAGCCAGCAGAATGCCGACGCAAACCGCATCGCGGACGGAATCCGCCGCCTCAAGGATGAGCTGACTCTGGTTATACCAGGTGGCGATGTGCACACCCGGTGGGAGATTTTTCCGGTAGGATCGGAGCGCCTGCTTGATCTGCCGCGATATTCGTACCGTGTTGCCGCCCGGTTGCTGAAATACCTGCAGCAGGACTGCACGGTGCCCGTCGGCGGTGGCGCGTACCCACTGCGGTCGAATGTTGGGTTCCACCGTTGCGACGTCGCTGAGCCGTACCACGCCGTTATCCCCGGTACGCAGGACAACCCGTGAAATTTCTTTGAGCGACGTAAAACGGGAGTCGGAGACAATCAGATACAGTCGATCATGATCCTGAATTTTCCCGACAGACGAAAGGATATTGGACGCGGCCAGCGCCCGGGCGACATCGGACAGGGTCAACCCAAGCGCCTGAATTCGCTGCGGATCGACGACCACCCGATATTCCCGTATCGCCCCACCCTGCACCTGCACACGCGAAACACCACGGATAGTCGAAAGCAGCGGTCTGATTTTATATTCAGCAATGTCGCGAAGTGCGACCTGTGAGATGGTTTTGGAGGTAAGGCTGTATCCAAGAACCGGAAAATTGGTCAGATCCATCCGTTTTGCGCGGAAGGTTGTGTCGGACGGCAATTTCGGCAGTATGCCGTTGATCTGCCCCTGCACCTGTAGAAGCGCCCGGGCCATCTTGGTGCCCCAACCAAAATTGATATAAATTTCGGCGCTCCCCCGGCTGGTTGCCGATCGCACCGACTCGACCCCGGGTATTTCTCGAAGGGTACGCTCGACCGGATAGGTGACGGCAACGGCCATGCGGCTGGCCGGGCGCTCGCCCGCATTGATATTGACTTCGATGCGCGGAAAACTTACCCGCGGAAAGAGGGACACCGGCAGAGCGAACGCCGAAAAAATTCCACCCAGTGCAAGGACGACAATCACAAACAGGATGGATCGTGTATGCCGGTGGGTCCACTGCGTAAAACTCATCGTGGAAGATTCCTCCAAATCTGATCCCGTTGTCGCGTTGCCTCAAGAAAACACGCGTACGGCTGGAACAGGGCACTAGGGGTGAAATTTTTCCGTAACGGCCATCAGATTTTTTAACTGCGGATTGCCCTCAATCACGATGCGATCACCCACCGCGAGCCCCGGGGCGGCGATAAGATATTCATGCGGCTTTTTCAGAATAATCCGCACATGATACAGGTGGGCCAGTCCATGGCGGACGGTGTAAAGATCCTGAAAATGGCCATCAGGCAGAACCGCCGCTCTGGGCGCAACAAGACCTTTGAGCCGGGCGATGGTAATCGAGGCTCGGACATATTCACCCAACAGCAGGCCGGACGAACTTTGCGGCGTAACAAAGACATCGACCAGCCGTGTTGCCGGATTAACTCTTAGAGTGACAAGAGAGATGGTGCCGGGCACCGGTGCTTTGACGCCTTCGCCGATCGGATAGATTTTGACGTGCATTCCATTGCGCAGGAACGGAATATCGGTGGGCTCAACACCAATTCGAACTTCGATGCGATGGGACGAGACGATCTGAAGCAGCGGTGAACCGGCAACCGTAATCTGACCGGGGGCCGCATAAATGTGATTAATGACACCGGAGCGGTTGGATTTGATATATCGCGGCCCACCCACACCCTGGGAAAGCAGATTATCAAGTTCCAGCCGGGCCAATTCGTCCTTATGCCGGGCGGCAAGTAACTGGGCATTGGTAACCAGATGCAGACGCCGGCTGGCGAGCGTCTGCTGATATTGCGCGGCGGCGGCAGCGGCCTGATTGCGTGCTTCCGCCAACGCGAGCATTGCCGTTGAACTGGCCTGCAATTCGAGCAGTTTCTCACCACGGGGGACCTCCTGCCCCGAGGAAACCAGAACGCGCAGACATTGAGATTCAAACGAAACCGCCACATTCCGCACGCTGCTGGTGCGTGCTACCACCGTACCATAGGTCTGCAGATTGCGATCAACCTCGCGCGATACGAGCCGCGCCGTTTTCACAGTCGCCACCACGTGAAGCGATCCGGGTCGTCGTGCCGCTGATGCCCGATGCGGTTGAAATACCATGCGGATCGCCGCAAGCACGGCGAGCAGGACGAACAATGCGGCAACACCAAAAGTGACGATAAAGCGATATCTCTTCATCATGGATGTATCTCCGTGGCAAGTTGTCGAGACGCGCGATAATGCCGGGGAATGATGACGCCGGACGCCAATTCCAGCGCAATACGGTTATCCTCCAGTTGCTGGCGCAGTGCGATGAGCCTGATACGTTGCGAAATCAGATGGTTAACCAGACGATAGTAAGTGACGACATCGGCACTGCCCTGCTTCAGAGCTTGAGAATAAATCTGTTCCAATCGGCTCAGTGCTTCGATGGCACGGCTCTGTGCGGTGATGCGGTCTTGAAGCAACCGGATGTCTTCTTCCGCGACTTCAAGCTGGGAGCGGGCATCAAACACGCGTGCGATATAGTTGTCGTAGAGCATCTTTCTGGTGGCGCGGGCAATCGCAATTCGGCCCTGATTGCGGTCGAAAATGGGCAGATCAACCGAAACACCAAAACCGGTGGTATGAACGTTGGTGGTGTCGCTGGCCTGCCGAAATCCGATGTTGATCTTGGGAAATTGTTCCAACACAGCCTGCCGCAGCTTTTGATCCTGACTTCGATATCCCTTCCGCAGGGCAGCAAGGTCCAGCCGATGCGTGAGCATCAACTTTTGAAGCAGCGGAAGCGGCGGCAGGATGAGTTGATGCGGCAAATGCGAGGTGCGGCTGATGTGGATGACGGTGTAGCCGGGCAGGCCGAGTATCTGCAGCAGCGCAAGTTTCGCCTGGCGAGAATGATCTTTAAGCTTAAGTACCAGTGATTGCGCCTGCTGGGCCGAAGTGGTCGCCGCCGAAAGATCCAGGAGCGTGCTCAGGCCTCGGAAATAGGCCTCTCGCTGGATGTGCTCATTTTTTTCCAGCTCGCGATACGCAAGGCGGGCTTCATGCAGCTGCGCTTCCGCCGAGTAATATCGCCAGAAATCAATGCGGGCCGCCATGGCATATTGCCACTGCTGCCAGCCGATATTCAGATCAATGGCCCCCTTTTGATAACGGGCCGCCGCGACGCGGTTTTGATAGGCGATGAGCTGCGTGAGATTCCAGTCCAGCCCCAGTCCGTAGCCGGTAAAGGTGTCCGTGCGAAATCCACCGGTAACAAAATCGGTACTTTCCGAAAGGACCGGATTACTGAGAATACCGGCTTGAAGCAGATTGGCGTTGGCTATCCCGCGCTGATCCACGATGGCTTTGAGGTCGGGATTCAAAACCAGAGTCAACACCGCTGCTTCACCGGCCGTGAGGCCATGGTCAGGTCGAAGGCGCGTCTTAAGCCGCCACGGAACTTTCAGCCGGCTTACACGCATCTGCAGATGCTTCCATACCGGCGCCGTCAGTTTGCGAGCTACCATTCCATCGGTCAATGGTTTGCGCGTGTAGGTTTCGCACCCCGCAACCAGCAGCAGACAGATGGCGGCGATGAGCGGACCGTAAATTCGATAAGATGTCGAAGGCCTCTTGGCTGTCACAACAGATACAAATCACCCTGTAAATTGGAGCGCCGAGGCGACAACAGGCCGCCACCGTATTGGCTGGACGCGTCCATGCATCTGCGGCCACATTCGTCCTGAATATGGCAGCTCTCCGCGGCTGTTATCGGCATGATGCGCCCCTTGAGTTAAGGCCATGCCGATCTCTGCGTCAAGACCGCATAGTGTTAACCGCCGGCGCCGCAATTTATTGCGTACACTTTCGACGCATCCTTCCAACCCGAAATTCAATGTATTCACTTTGGATGAAATTCAAATGAAAATTGCAGACACAAACCCAATTCACGCCGGGGACCGAGGCGGCGAAATACTTGATCGCAACAGCCAGTTGAAAACGGTCCTGCTGCACAACGGTGCCATTGGCAACACTTCTACGACACTCGGAAACTTCCCTGTGACACGTCAGCGTGTCCAGACCGGCGCCTGAGTTTATACTCTCAGCATTGACGCTTGATCCGGCCCGGGAGGCATATGGCGATTTTACGAATTGGCACTCGCGGAAGTTTACTTGCTAAAACTCAGACGCAGATGGTTGCGGAGGCGCTGGCGCGAGCTAATCCCGGGCTGAAAACCGAACTCATCACCATCACCACTTCCGGTGATCGCCACCGCGAAGGCCCGCTGCAGAATGCCGGCGGCAAAGGCCTCTTTGTAAAAGAATTGCAGCAGGCCCTGATGGAGAGGCGCATTGATCTGGCCGTCCATTCAGCCAAAGACCTGCCGGTTGGACAGGCGGCCGGATTGAAATTGGTCGCTACACCCCTGCGAGCCGATCCGCATGACGTATGGATAGGATTTAATGGCATGGCGATAGCGGAACTGCCGCAGAGTGCCGTTGTGGGGACTACATCGCTGCGCCGAGCGGCGCAATTGCGTGCGAAGCGCCCCGACCTGCGTATCGAACCACTGCGCGGAAATATCGACACCCGACTGGATAAGGTCAGCCGAGGTGTTGTCGCGGGAACATTTCTTGCCAAAGCGGGTTTGGATCGCACCGGACTTCTGCCGAAGTCTGCCGTCGCATTACCGCTGGATGAATTTATTCCTGCCGTTGGTCAGGGGACGCTGGCATTGGAGTGCCGCGATGACGACCGGACCACCACAGTTGCCGCCGAATCGATTCATGATGCCCATGCCGGAGCGGCCCTGGAGTTTGAACGTAAAGTGGTGGAAGCGCTGGCGGGTGACTGCCTGGCGCCGATCGGCGTGCTTGCCCGGCCCCGGCATCTGGATCATGCCGGTTCCAAGGGGTGGATATTTCGTGCGCTGATCGCACTTCCCGATGGCAGTGAGATTGCCCGGGCGACGATCATGAGCGAAGAGGCCATTCCCGATGCCGCATCATTGAAATTACTGTTGGAAACACTCCGGCGTCGAGGAGCGGCGGAAATTATGGATAAACTCCGGCTTTTGCGATAATTCATCACCCCCCTGCCATGAACCCGCCGCATGTGATATAACTTCCATGTAATTCTGCATGGCGGCAGATAATGACCGGTAGTTGTAGAAAATAAAAAGGCGTGATGAAGCAATCCATTGCGGCACAATCCACGGCTGATGATACCCCCCTTCTGATGCACTTCCCGCCGCTTTGGCGCAATCGAAACTTTTTTCTGCTGGCGACCGCTTACGTGGTATCGGTGGTCGGCGATCGGATCCATTATCTGGTCATGCTGGCACTGATGTGCTATGTGATTCTGCATGATAAAACAGAAAGTGCTCAGCATTCGGCCCAGCTTAATATCGCCATGTTCATTCCGTTTCTCCTGCTGGCACCGATCGGCGGCGCCATTTCCGACCGGCTGCCGCGGCGATGGGTGATGATCGGCTGCGATCTCACGCGTTTTGTCATTGTGATCATCGCCCGAACAGTCCTGCTGGTGGCCGCCTATCACAGCAGTCTGCCGGTGTGGGAACTGCTGGTGCTGCTTTTCGGTTCCGAGGTGATTCTCTCAAGCTTCGGGGAGATATTCTCACCCGCGCGTGCCGCCATCGTTCCCAATCTCGTCCATCCGCGGGAACTGCTGCAGGCCAATTCCATACTTTCAGTGGCGGGCACGATCAGCACGCTGTCGGGTTTTGTGCTCGGCGGAGTCCTCATCACCTTGGGCCAATACTGGCATTACGGCCTTCAGGTGGCGATGTACGCCGATGCGGCAACCTATCTGATGTCGGCGACGGCGGTTTTTTCGATGAAGTTGCAACCCGGTATGGATCGGCCCGAACCGGTGAAGGGGCATACGCATCCGGGATTAATCAAGGAGCTCACCAGCGCCTGGCATTATCTGCGCTGCCATAAACATCCGCTCCAGGCCATCACGCTGGAAGTGCTATTTTTTACCGCCAGTTCGGTCATCCTCAATTGCATGCCGGCGATTGTCACATCACGTTTTCATCTTACAGCCAGTGATTTTGCCTATTTCATGGGGGTTGCCGGGATCGGGATGATTGTCGGGGCGGCGGCGGTAAGCCGTGCGCGTAATGGAATTCCGAAAGAAGTGGGCATCGGCTGGGCGACGGTAGCGATCGGTGCGGGGATACTGATGGCCGGCCAGGCGTCGCACTGGGAGACGTTTCTGATCTGGCTGACGCTCAGTGCATCGTTCGGTGCGGTGATGTTCATCACGGTCGATACGCTGCTCCAGCGCGTGGTGCCGGACTGGGTGCGAGGGCGTGTGATGGGAGCCCGGGATCTGCTCACAACCTTCGGCCTGCTTCTGCCGACCGTGCCAATCGCATTCTGGCCAAAGGTGGACGCCTTTTTAATGTCGATCATTCTCGGCGTGGGAACTGCGATTCTGGCTATCGGTGTATTTTTGTTGATTATCTACTACAGACGGCAACCTCTGCCACTGCCGGCCGCCGCCGCCCGGCGTCTGGTCGCCGCCTATATGCAGGTGGTGCACCGCTGGCGCCGAGCCAACGCCTGTCGCATTCCAGTTCACGGGCCGGCCATTGTGGTGGGCGATCACGGCGGTGCTCTGCAGACTCTCGCGGTCGCCATCAGCAGCAAGCGACGACTGGTTCGCCTCATGATGGAGGACAAATATTTCCGGCTTCCGATTTTACGGCAGATATTCGGGCTCCTGGGGTGTATCTCCGTCAAAGAACATGGGACACGCGGCACCAGTCTCCGCCAGGCGCTGCGGGCACTGGACAATGGACATGTCGTGGGTCTTTTTCCCGAGATATCTATCGGCTCCGGACCGGCGGTCGGGCAGCCCCAGCTTGCGGCTGCGCTGCTTGCAGCCCGGACCGGTGCGCCGGTGGTTCCGGTATATATCTCGGGTACCTATCCGCACCGCTCGGTCCTTCGCGACTTATTAAAGCCCGCGAGGGTGGTGGTGCATTTCGGTTCCCCGATCCATTTTGACCGATACCAGAAGGACTCCTCTTCCCGGGAGCACCTTCGCGAAGTGGCAAAAGAAATTTTGCAGGCGATTGAGCACCTCAGGCGGCGGGTAGAAAGTACCGCGGAAAAAGGCTCACCGACGCGTCGATAGCGCCCCATTGCAACCTGCGACCCATCACTGCAGGGCCTGCATCGCCTTAAGGGCCGCGCGGATGCGGCGCTTTACCTCCGGCAGCGACTCGATATCCGCAGCAGGGGTGTGGAGGCGGGATTGAAGAGAGACCGCATCCTGCAGATCGCCGGCGGCTTTTTGAAACGCCTTGAGATGCCGCAACACGGTGTTCAATTGGGCATCCGGCGCGGCATGGATGGCATGCATGAATTCCAGCAGATAGCGCCACTGCTTGCCGGCAATACGTGTGCGGTGAATACGATGCGGGGTGGGCTGCACATAAGACCGCCGGGATCGCCGGTTGAATCGCCGCCGGTGCCACGCGAGCCGCGAACGGATCGCCTCTTGAACCATCTTCGGATCAACATGCAGGTCCAGAGCGCGGGTGCCGTCAACCACCCGGTGGAGTTCCGCATCCGCAGCCGCCTGCTTCCAATGGCGATTCAGTAATTGTAAAGCCGCCCGACGTTCTTTCCGAAGTGCTCCAATGAACTCTCGGCGGCGAGCCACATCGATATCCGCGTTCTTTCGGCCCGTTGCCTGCAAATTCTGCAGGAAGACATCAATATCACGTACGCGACCGGCGGCCCGGCGCAAATCTCGCAGGCGTCGGACACAATGACGGGCGCAGCGGGGCGGAATGCTGCCCGAGGCGGCAAGCAGGGCGAGAGCCTCGGTCGTGCGACGGGTCGCGACGCGCAGATCATGGATGACCCGCTCGCCGGGTTCGGCGTGAACCGCGAGAAGGTAGCCGCGCATCAGGGATAGCCGCCGATAGAGATGATCGGTAATCTGCCGCATGTGCCTGGGAGAAAAGCTGCTGGAGTCAAGCTCCATATCGTTCGGCGAAGAAGGATGGCCTGCAGTGATGCGTGAAATAGGAGACATGCGGCTGCTCATCGGTCCATCTGCTTAAGGTTAGACAACTTCCACCCGCCGCAGCATAATCATGAACGATGGTAAAGTCCCGCGCAATTGTTAAGGTTTTCCGGCAGCCGCTCGCAGGAACGCGGCATCGCCGCGGGACAACCCGACCACCGTCCCGCAATTTACCCGCCGCAAAACCAACCACGTCCGGCAGTCCGCATGGGCTTCGCCTCTGCGCCATCGACATCGGCACCAACTCACTGCATATGGTGATTGTGGAAGTGACCGCCGGATTGACGTTCCGCACGCTCAGTTCACAGAAAGAACTGACACAACTCGGGCGGGATGCGTTGGTCAAGCACCTGCTGACGCGATCCGCCATGAATCACACCGTGACGGTTCTGGGGCGATACCTGCGCGTGGCGCAGAGCTTTGAATGCGATCAGGTGCTGGCATTTGCCACCAGTGCGGTGCGAGAGAGCGTCAATGGCGGCGATTTTATTCAGTTGGTCAAAGAGCAGCTCGGTCTTGACGTGCGGATTATCTCCAGTCAGGAGGAAGCACGCCTGATTTATCTGGCGGTCCGCCAAGCCATTAATTTTGATCTCGGCACGGCATTGGTGGTGGATATCGGCGGCGGGTCGGCTGAATTCATTCTCGCCCAGTATGAAAAACCGCTTATGCTTGAGAGCCGCAAGCTTGGTGCCAGTCGCCTGACGCAGGCATTCCTGACCGCGGACCCTCCGGCAAAATCGCAGATCAAGCGGCTGCGAAAACATATTCATAAAATTCTTTCCCCGCTGGTAAAGCGCATCAAGGCATTACAGCCACGACAGTATGTCGGCACTTCCGGAACGATGGAAAACATCGCCTCCATGTGCGCGGCCCTCCATGGCCAGCAGGCGGCTCGCGGCCGGGTGGCCGGTGTCATTACCCGCGAGGATTTCGATCTGATTTATCGCCGCGTTACCCGGATGTCGATGCGGCAGCGGGAATCCATTGCGGGTTTGGACCCGGCACGCGCATTTCAGATCGTCGCCGGATGCGTTCTTGTTGAATATCTGTTCGATCAATTCCACATCAATCGAATCGAGATTTCCGACCGTGCCATGCGCGAGGGAATGATCATCGACTATATGCAGACCCATTGGCCGAAGGTGCGTCTGTCGGTTGAGATCATGGATCCGCGACGACGGAATGTCGTGGAATTGGGGCGGCGGTGCAATTTTGACGAAGCTCATGCCCGGCATGTGGCGAAGTTGGCGGTATCCATATTCGATCAACTTGCGCGAATTCACCATTTGGATCGTCGCTACCGTGAATTGCTTGAATATGCCGCCATGCTTCATGATGTCGGCTGGCATATCGGCCATTCAGGGCACCATAAGCATTCCTGGTATCTGATTAAAAATGGCGATTTAGCGGGCTTTTCGCCGCAGGAAATTGACATCATGGCGGTCACCGCCCGCTACCACCGACGGAGCATGCCCAAAAAAAGCCACGAACCGTACATGGCGCTGACGCCGGATGAACGCGACGTGGTGGAAAATCTCGCCGCAATACTGCGCATCGCCGAAGCGCTGGATCGGGGACACTATCAATGTGTGGATCATGTTCAATGTTCGGCTGATCGCCGCCGTCTGCATTTCGTCATCCACCATCGAACCGACCCGGAACTTGAACTTTGGGCGGCGCGGCAGAAAGCGGATATGCTGGAGAAACTCTCGGGACGGAAGGCTGTTTTTGCCGCGCGTGAAATCCGCCAGCCCATCGGACGCGGCCACAGAGTCCCGGCGGAGTGAGGACGACATACCATGAAGAATCAATACCCATTCATCAGATGTATATGTCTTTCCGCCGTGTGCCTGATGGCAGTTGCCGGATGCAGCCGCCATTCGCCCCCAACACCCAAGGGTACGACTTACCACTACATCGTTCACGGCACGATCGTGGCGCTGCCGGTATCCGGTCAGGGCCCGCCGCAGTTGCAGATCAATGCCGGTCCGATTCATAACTGGGTGCGGATGAACGGCAAGGTAGGAACGATGCCCGCCATGGTGATGCCATACCAACTGGAGCCGGGTCTGAGTACGGCAGGCCTTAAAGTGGGGGAAAAAATTGTGTTTCATTATGAAGTGAACTGGCAGCAGGATATCGCCCAGATAACTTCGATACGTCCCGCCCACGCCAAACCATGACATAACAGGCGTTATTCGGAGATTTGAGGTTTATATGTCTGATCATAACCAGCGGATGCGGCGAATGCGGCAGAATCCCATCCTCCGTGACATGGCGACCGATTATGTTCTCCGATCGGAGGATTTCATTTTGCCGTTGTTTGTCCGCAACGGTGAGGACATTCGCCATCCTATCCTGAGCATGCCGGGCCATTTTCAATATTCACCCGATGTGCTGCTGGAGGAACTCTCGGAGTGGGCCGCCATGGGCCTCCGCGGGATCTTGCTTTTCGGCGTGGTGGATGCGGCGGACAAAGATGCCGTCGGTTCGCATGCCCACGATCCGGACAATGCCGTCTGTACCACGTTGCGAATGGTGAAACGGGCGGGACTCAATTTGCTGCTGATGACCGATCTGTGTTATTGCGAATACACCGACCATGGACACTGCGGCCCGCTGGCCAAACCGGTGCGGGTAAAGCGTAAAGGCGGACGGATGTCCAAGACCGTGGCGGAGGAGCAATTTGAAGGCGTTGACAACGACGCCACCATTGAATTATTGGCCAAACAGGCGGTGATCCATTGCGAAGCGGGGGCGGATGTGGTGGCGCCATCCGGCATGATGGATCACGCCGTGGCGAGTATCC
>DAHWIP010000109.1:0-6413 GCA_027344975.1 Phycisphaerae bacterium | reverse complement strand
GGTGATATCCACATGCATCGCGTCACGGTCAAGAGATTTCAGGTCTGCGATATAATCCGATATATGGTCCACCAGCGGGCGTTGCTTATGTTTGGCATAGGGATCAAGTAACCCGACTTCACCACGATCAATGGAGGTCTGATGCTGTTCAGCCTTTGACTCGGTGGCTCGCTTATCGGTGAATCCCACGTAAGTGTGCCACCGGCCATCCGGTAGTTTTACCTTGTAGGACCACTTTTTGGCATTCTTGCGTGCTTTGAAAACAGACGGCATAAAAAACTCCTCTCAGGTAAATAATAGTATAGAAAGTCCGGCGTTGCAGATGTCCAACGCCGGACTCGGCAACATCCTTCGAATCCTTCGAACGCTTCGAGCCCTGCGCATCGCGAGGAATGTCTCTGATTCGCTGCGCAGGATATCCGAAGCATTGTCCGAAGGGTTGCGTAGCGTCTTTCTTACTCAGGCCGAATTAGTGCCGGGCCGGTTGGGGGGGACTGCCCCGTCCTTCTGGTAAAGCGGATCCTGCTTCGTCGGGTCCTCGGATCCCGGCTGATCTCTTCGACCTCGATACCTATGGCTCTTAGATTCGGCCTGATGCGCTGGAGTTGGCTCACCAGCCCCCGAGGCGCGTCTGGCCAGTGATTACGCTGGTTTCCGGTAAGCTCATCCAGCCTCTTCAGCCTGAGGAGCAAATTGGTAACATCACATTCAAACACATCTTTCCCCTCGTTTTCAACAAGCGTTCGCAACGCCTCAGCAAGTGGGCTTGATTCCAGGGCGTTCCAATGTTGTGCTGCGATGTTCTCGTTGTATGCCTCCAGGAAATCGCCGGCCTGCGCAGACATCGCCGGTTCGCAGGCCACAATCCATGTCGCAAAATCCGCCATCCGTGGTGGACGATCCAGCGTGACGTTAGGCAGATTCCTCAACCCGACCGAGACGATTGTCAACAGGGCACCCAAAAGGCTGGGATGCTCTGCGGCAAAATCCGCCATGATTTCAGCTTCGGGGCGACGATGTTCGTTGTCTATGGGCGGTAAATGGATACAAATACTTCTTTCCAGGAGGTCAGGGCGCGATGCCACATCGCTGATACCGTTGAGGATAATCGCCCTGCGAGCATAGAGAATGCACTCTTCATCATCGCTGTAAAGTTTTCGCTTCGTGATACCGCCACCCGTGGCGAGGTTGCAAAGCGCATCCGACAGCCACGGAGGCAACCGCGAGAGGTTGTCGAATGAAAGGATGAATCCATTTTTGGAGGCTATAAATAAGTCTTCCTCATTTTTTGGAGGTCTTCTCCCAGGGATGGCATTGGGGTCAATCAGATTTTGCAGTAACTTGACGGCAGTCGTCTTGGCCGCCCCTTGTTCGCCCGTAATGGACAGAACGACCTGGGGCTGATCGGGTTGGAAAATCCCCAAGAGCCACGCGAAAACCAATAGTCTCGCCTTGTGGTCGGGAAGATTCAGCATACACCCAAGCCGGTTCAAGTCACCGCCGTGCACCGGCACAGGCAGCGCCTTCATGTGCGAATTCCTCAGAAATTTGATGGGACACTCATCGCCGCGGATAACGGTCCATCCATCCGCCGTTATGCGAACCACCTGCCAATTCTCGTTGGCGAGGTCGAGATAGATTGCGTCGCCCATTTTTGCAAGCCGGATCGCGGTCGTGTGACAGGAGCCATCGTGGCAAGCACTCGCATCCAGCACACCTTTGATTTCTTTCCAAGTCTCATCTCTAAGCGGCTCATTGGTGCGCTCATAGACTTGCCGTTTGACATAACGAGCAAACTGTCGGCTGTCTATGAGCCAATTTTCCTGATGCCCGTCAATCTTGATAGTCGCGTAGGTTTCATGATTGGCGTCGCGCCACAAAGATATCGTCGGGAGGATGTAGTCGAGCAATGCGGTCCCGCTTCTTCGGCGGCCCTGTTCATTCCCCCGCGGCGGCCGTGAAAACGCACTGCGCAGCGATGCTACTGCTTCTTCTCGCGTATATCGCTGATCTCCTTCCTGCGGTACCTGCAGCACGTATCTATCCATCACACAAAGGGCTGCGTCGTAGGTTAAATCCGCATCCCTCAATTGTGTTGCTAATTCAAATCCGACCTGATTGCGCTGACCAATAGTGGCCCGTTCCACGGCCTCACGCAGCAATACTTCCGGATCCTGAGGCCTTATACGTATTGTTTGCGTCCCGGCTGTAATCGCGGGGCGCTCACGACGAGGGATCAGTCGAGATATCAGCCAATCCGGTGCCGGTGCAATGTCTATCTGTTCCGGCGCATGGCCTTCCATCCAGCAGTACCGTCGTCCGTTTACCACCGATGGGCACGCTACCACGTACCCACCGATCCCCCGCACATCGACTTTTTCAGCCAACTTACCGGTGCTGTTCCTGATCGTCACCCCGGTAGGTGCGCGGAGGTAGACGTGTCGGCCGCCGCGCGGAGTCCGGGCTTGGACCGTTGGCGGTAGGGGGGAGTTGGCCTGCTCAAACTTCTGCAGGCCATCTCGCTCGTCGAAATCAAGCACAAACAAGCCGTCATGACCGGTGGCGATAGCCAGATTATAGTTGCGGTTGGTGAACAATCTTGACACTTCGCATGTATTTTGGGTCGCATCTTCGAACCCGTTTGGGGTGGCCGGTCTCTTCGCCCCTGATCTACAAGGGAAAACACGAAAGCCTTGTTCAGCCAAAGCAATCGCGGCATCTCGTGTCGCATTGGCAGGTGAATTTGGTAGATTTGTGTTAGAATCAGGCATAATTTAGTTTACCTCTTTTGTAAGCCACCGCCCGTCCAACCGGGCGGCGGCATCTTTTACATGTTCTTTCCCACCAGCCAACGTGGCGGCGGGATTAAAAAAGCACTCGATGATCGGTATCAATGCTTGTCGCGTTCGGCGGCAAGTTTCTCGATAAAAGATTGAACGTCCGATTTGCGCCAGCGTCTGGCGCCTCCGATCTTGAGCGGTGGCGGCAGGTCGCCGCAGGCGACCATCTTCCATACTGTCCGGGTTGAAACCCGTAGCGTGGTCGCCACGTCGCGACAATTGAGTAAGTGATCCACAGGTGGATTTTGTGAAATGCCGGGCATTCCATACCCCTTTCAAAAAACTCGGAGCCACGCCGCAGCCGATTAGCCGCTGTCGCACAGCCCCCTACCCTTAGTTGAAAGGTGCAATTTTTCGCTGAGGATTGCATCGCGTGCTGAAGCATCAAAACACCGATGGGCACGGCATTTTCGTTAGATACTCACAGTTTCACAGGTGCAATTCAAGGCAATTTCATGCAGTTTTTCACGTCACTGAGCAAAGGCTTGTGGGTTGTTCCTCGCCCACTGGAGATCGCTCTTTATTGTGCGGTCGCACACGTCGCCAAGGCCGTTCTCTTTGCAAAACACCCGAAGGTCGCGAATTCGCTCCTTGTAGATTTTGCCTGCTTTTTCGAGTTTGGCGTTTTCATGAGCCACAGCCAGTCTACGGCGTTTCATAGATTCTTTTTTGCTTTTGGGGCGGGATTCGCGAATCTTATCAATGTTTTTTTTTGCATCAGCGGCGGCAGCGGTGGTTTGACGCCTGATATGCCGCCTCAGCAGTCGCAGAGCATCAAGCTCAATATTTTTACCGATTCGTTGGGGATACTTATAACGGAGATGATCGCACATCTGCTCAAATAGGTTTTCCCATGGAAGCGACCCGACGATGGTAGGAGGATTCGGCCTGTCGTCCCCACGCAGCCAATAGCCCATAAATTCATCAATTCCTGACACCTTTTTGAGGTATCCGGCCTCATAGGCATTGACGATAACCGCATCAGCTCGTCGGTAAAATTCGGAGTCGAGTTCTGTTGCGGTCGGGACAGGTGCACTTTCTCCAGTACTCGCTTTTACGTCGGGAGCAGTTTTCTGTTTACACTCGCCTATAAGTAGAGTCAGTTCGCCATCTAATTTTTCTCGGGAGGGGGTGGACTTGTCGAGTTCGCTCTTCACGTGATCCATAAGTTCCTGCGTTGCGCGTTTTTGGGCTATTTCTGATTTTAAAGCGGAAATCTTTTCCTTGAGGCCTATTTGATTTCTGCAGTAAAGGGCTTCCTTGAGGGTAAAATACCACTCATCAAGTTCCTCAATGAGACTGGTATCTATCTCTCTGTTGTTTTTTAATGCATCGACGCATTTCGTCGCGAGCTCAATAAACTTCGCTTTGAGTATGTTGAGGCCTAACACAAAACCCTTTATATGAAGAGGAACTTCCCGGTCTGGGCCTCCCGAATGTCTTGCATGGAAATGCACTTTGATCGCCGCTTTTTGTTCATCATCCAACTGATCGAGGAGATCATTTTTTTTGGCCGGTGTTGGCGTTTCTGATTGATTACGGCCAATTTCGAGCTGATGGATCTTCGCCCGGCATAAGTCTGCGAACACGTTCAGAATTGTCCGCCGATCCTTTCTGCAAGCTGGTTTCACCCCCAACTCGCTGGCACCAGTAAAAAGAAAATCAAATCGATTGAGGGGAAGCAGCTCTCGACGCCAACCCGGAGCTAGATATTTGATGTATGATTCGCTCATTCCCAGTGCTTGGAGAGCATTGCCACACGCTATGAGATCAGTCGCGTAAACGGCCCTTATGGCATTGGCAACAACGCCATTGGTTTCCATCCTCTTCGGGGTGCCCGAATTAGATTTCCACACCCATTTTTGTTTATAAAGATGAGATTTAATTTTGCGCTTGTTTTGCAACCGTTGCTCCTTAGGGATGTCGCTACGGAACTTGGCGTTTGCAAAAATTTTCATTATCGGGTGTTGTATCGAGTTTATATCGCGAAAGTCAGATAAAAAGTCGCTGGAAATTTGGTCGAACTGTTGCGCCAGCCAATGAAGGCTCTTTATATCGTCACCAACTGTCACGTATTTGCCTCCCTATTCATTGGATTTCACACCTCAAACACTGGCAATCCTAACAATTCAAAATATGGGGTCAAGAAAATTCCCTGATTCCCGGTTCGCTGTTCACACACCGGTTAATTTCACCCCCATTTTGCGTCATAATAGATTGGGAGTGGTTTAGCCATTCTCGGCTGAATCCAAGGGCGTTTTTCGTCCATATCTGTATGTTTTTTCTATTCTTACCGCCCCATCGGGGCAAAGGAGTCTTTTATGCCTTTATCCATCAATGTCGGCTTGTCGCGAAAGGCCAGTCGCGACTATCAATCTCAGGGGCACTCCATCAACGTCACAGCTGAGCTGGATCAATCCCTGCTGGCCCGCCCCGGCGAACTTCAGGCTCAGATTGCCGATCTGTACCATCAGGCCCAGGTGGCCTTGGATCGGGCCGCCGCCGAGCCTGCCCATCCGTCACCCGCCAATGGCGCTATCAACGGCCAATCCCATGGCCGTGCCAACGGTCAGGCCGGTAGCCACACCAATGGGCGATACACGCGGCAGGTGCAAGCCCACAACGCCACCTCATCCAACAATCAGGCCCGTAGCGTCGCACCGGCTGACGGGCCTCCGCTCACCGCCTCCCAGAAGCGGGCCATCTTCAGCATCGCCCACCGACTGGGACTCGATCCCCAGGAGGTCTGCGGCGATGAAGTGGGGTGTGCCATTGAGGATCTGCGTCTGAGACAGGCCAGTGAGCTCATTGATCTGCTCAAATCCCTCGATACCTCGGCTGTGGCCGGTGGAAAGGCAGGTGGTCGATGATCGCTCAACCTCCACCCGTCAGCGTGAGTCTGCCGCAAGTTGCTGCCAACTCCCTGCCCGATCACCTGAGCTGGAGTCAGGTCAGCACCATGCGTTCCTGCCCTCAAAAATTCTTCTACAGCTATATCGCCCGGCCACCCAAAGACTTCATCGCCTCCAGCATGAAGTTCGGATCCGCCGTCCATACCGGTCTGGAACACTTTTTCCGCAGCCGGATGGAAGGCGCCAAGGTCGATCATCAGGCCATGCTCGAAGCCTATCAGAACGCCTGGCGGCAGGAGGATGAACCGGGCGTGCCGATCCGCTTCAACAAGAACGAGGATGAAGCCACCCTGCAATCCACCGCCGAAGGGATGTTCAAGGCTTTTTTGCAGAGCCCCATGGCGGAGACATCGGGGGAAATCATCGGCATTGAAGAATCATTCCGTTCTCCCCTGAGCGATGATCTGCCCGATGTTGTGGCACGGGTTGATCTCATTTACGCCCATGGCGGATCCATCCATCTGGTGGATTTCAAAACCAGTCGCAGCCGGTGGAACCCGGCCAAGGTGGCGGAAGCCGCCGATCAGCTCCGACTCTATGAGATCCTCAGTTCAGATATCTCGGGTGAGACCCCGGTGGAATTGCACTTCGGTGTTTTGACCAAGGCCAAAAAGCCGGTCTTTGAACTCTGTGATGTGCCGCCACCGGAAAGCCACGTCAC
>DAHWIP010000108.1:0-6437 GCA_027344975.1 Phycisphaerae bacterium | reverse complement strand
TACTGGGATTCAATGGCGGAGCTTACGGTGCTGAAATCATACGCGGAGCCGTCAAGGCAATCCCGTGCGGACAGTTGGATGCTGCCGCTGCATTGAACCTCCCTGCGGTCCGCCGGGTAACAGACGTCATGATTCCCCAGGCTCTGCCGCGTATTGTGCCGCCGATGGCCAATCTTTTCATTGATATCCTGAAGAATAGCGCACTGGCGGGGCTTGTTACGGTCAGCGACCTCACCTTTCAGGCGCAGGTTCTGCGCGAGTCGACCCTCGCCAACGGCGAAGTCTACGGTCTGGTGATCGTGATTTATTTTCTGCTGGCCATGGTGCTGAGCCTGCTGATGCGGCTCATTGAGCGACGCATCCGCTTTCCGGTGGGGAGCCGGGCATGAACTGGAACTGGGCATTCACGTGGCATATTCTGCCGAAACTGCTTCAGGGGCTTGTGGTCACCGTCGAAGCGACGCTTGCAGGGACGATTCTGGCCCTGATGATCGGATTGATCTGGGCCGGGATGCTGCTGAGCGGACGACGAATCCTCACGCTACCGGCCCGCGGAATTGTGGAACTCATCCGCAACACCCCGCTGTTGATTCAGTTATTTTTCATATATTATGTATTACCGGAAGTGCATATCGAAATGTCGGCCCTGTGCACTGGAATCATCGCACTGGGGGTCAACTACAGTGCCTATACGGCCGAAGTCTATCGGGCGGGCCTCGAGAGCATACCGCGCGGGCAGTGGAACGCCGCCGTAGCACTCAACCTGCCGCGTCATCGCATCTGGTGGGATATCATTCTGCCGCAAGCCGTCATTCCGATGATCCCGGCGCTGGGAAATAATCTCGTGGCGATGTTCAAGGATACCCCGCTGCTGGCCACGATCACGGTGGGTGAGATGATGCAGAGAGCTCTGGTGATAGGCGACCGGACCTTCCGTTATCTCGAGCCGATGACCATGGTGGGCGTGCTGTTTCTCGTGGTGAGTCTCATGTCATCCTTTGGAATCAGTCGATGTGAAAAATTAACCGCAAGGCGAAGATAATCCATGCAGCAGAACCCTGAATTGTCAACCAGCGATACTCCCCCGGCCGTCGAGCTGCGCGATGTCTGCAAACGATTCGGCTCGCTTCAGGTGCTCGATCAACTCTCGTTCACCGTGGCCCCCGGCGAGCATCTCTTCCTCATTGGCCCCAGCGGATCAGGGAAATCCACCGTGCTGCGGTTGATCATGACGCTGGAACGTCCCGATTCCGGCAACGTGTGGATCGAAGGAAAAAACCTCTATCGAATGCAACGTGCTGGCATTGAAAAGCCCGCCGATGAAAAGTACCTCCGATCCATCCGCCGCCATATCGGAATGGTCTTCCAGCATTTCAATCTCTTCGATCATATGAGGGTGCTGCAGAATGTCATGGAAGGGCCCTTGCGATCACTTGGCATGCGACGAGAAGAGGCGGAAAAACGCTCAATGGAACTGCTGGATCGCGTCGGTCTGGCGAGCAAAAGCCGAGCATGGCCGGCGGAACTCTCTGGCGGACAGAAGCAGCGCGTCGCCATCGCGCGAGCCCTCGCCATGCAACCGAGGATCATGCTGTTTGACGAAATCACATCGGCACTCGACCCCGAGATCGCGGCGGAAGTTCTCAAACTGGTGCGTGAATTGGCGGGCCAGTTTGACATGACCATGATCTTTGTCACACATCAGATGCGTTTCGCCCGTGCCATGGCGGACAGAATCCTCTTTTTTGATTCCGGACGGATTATTGAACAGGGGCCGCCGGAACGCGTGCTTGATCATCCGCAACATGACCGCACGCGTCAATTTCTCTCCAGTCTGCTGGAGATAGCGTAAGCGGCCGCCGACAATCTGAAATTTGAGATTTCAAATCTGAAATCTTGAAGAAAGCGAAAACCACCTCCAGTAGCTATTTAAAACCACAGGTGGCGGTCAGAGCAGACTTTCGATTTTAATCCGAATTGGGCAGGACCGGACTCGAACCGGTGACACCCAGATTTTCAGTCTAGTGCTCTACCAACTGAGCTACCTGCCCGGGTTGCTAAATCGTAAGATGACGTGGCCGAAACTGCAAGGCTGTGTCATGAGAGGCTTCGATTTATGCCGAAAGTTTGCCACCATGGCCCATCAAAATCCGTGCAGAATTCTCCTTTTCGCAGCGGGCAGGCGCAAACCGCCAATTGCCATACGGGGCAATCGCTTCTATATTTACGTCCGCCGATTGTGTGCATGCGGAGTATTACTTGCCTTCAGTTGCCGATAACTCACCCCCTGTTCCCAAAGAGCCCATGGTGAAGGAATACATTGTTTTGGCGATCGCGTGGCTGATCCCCGGCGCCGGACACATCATCATGGGTGACCGAAAGCGGGGGTGGATATTTCTGATCGCGATCCATTTTCTTTTTTTTGCGGGGCTGCTGTTGGGTGGAATTCGGGCTTTGGATCGCCCCCGACAACAATTGTGGGATTATGCGCAGATGGCGGCCGGGTGGCCGACCGTTGTTGGCGACCTGATGCGTCCGCAGGTGATCAAGAATGATGTGGCGGTCATCCGCGGCTCAAATGGAAAACCTGAAAAATTGCACCACCCGCCTGGATTTGCCCCTCTGGTGCAGGAAGTGGCGACTACATTCTGCGGTGTTGCGGGAATGTTGAACCTGCTGGTATTGGTTGATCTGTTCATGTGGATGGTGGCGGGGGAGTGGGCTCCGGCCGCGGTAGGGCAAGGAGAGGTCAAATGACCACCGCAACGCCGTGGATTCCATTTGTAGACCCACTCTACGCCGTCGTGCCTCATCTCTCGCAATGGTGGTTTTTAGGCATCTTCCCTATGTTGGCCGTTGTGACTCTCGTTTATCGGACGATTCGCCTTTCACCCTCCACCAGCTTCGCACGAATTCTTATTTCCACCTTCTGGGCATTTGTGATCTGCTTGGTCGCCGCTGCGGTGATTTGCATAGGTCTGCTGGTTTTTTACCACATTGCAACACGCCATTTGCCGTTGCCAATCGGACTCATCTATTAAGAGCCTTCCAAAAGTGAGAGCCGTTTCTCGGCGGACCATAACCATAATTCTGAGAAAATTGCCGTTGTGGGCATGCACGCAGTTGAGTTAGGGTGTAAAATCAAGGTAATGGCCATCACACCAGTGACCAATTGCTGTGACCCAGTTCCCGTCGGCGAAACAGCGGAGCTTACTCGCGTTGCGTGGCTGCAATTACTGCGCGCCCACGCCAAGTTGACTCGACACATGGAGCGTATCGCTGCCGAGCACCATCTTACCTTGGCCCAATTTGAGATGCTGATCATTCTCTGGAAGAACGAGGGTATCTCGCAGCAGGAACTCGCCCAGCGTCTGCTGGTCACCAAGGGCAATGTCTGCACCGTCCTCTGCCGTATGGAAAAAAGTCGCTGGGTAAAGCGAGAGAACAATCCAAATGACGGTCGAGCCTACCGGTTGCGCCTTTCTGATGAAGGACGGCGAATCATCGAACGGGCGTATCCTCACCTGCGCGAACGCATCGATTGCGTGATGCGTACCCTCAGCGACCGACAATTATCCCAACTTTCAACTCTTCTGAAGGAATTGGAATCCGCCTCCTGTGGTGCCTGAGTCGGCGAATCTCCCGGGCAAAGTCATCGCGGTTATCAACAAGCCTTGACTTTTCCGCTTATTTAGTTTATCATTGAACTAAATGGACGGATTCATCGTCCACGGTTATTCTGCCATCGCGGCATGGACCGGGCGTTTTCACCGAGGCCCGGTCAATGTTGAGGCCGATGGAACAGTTCCGTCGGCCTCTGTTTTCTCCCCATTGACTGGCAATTCACCCCGTTCAGTTACGTCGCGCTCCAATCGCATCCGGATAGCGGCCGCTGTGCCGCGCAAATATTCTGACACGCTTCATCCGCTGCGGCTGCCCCCCGGCTCCTTTCGAATAGAGACAAAAACAGGTCAATCGCATAAAGTCTGAAGCAGATTCGTCCACCGCGCGGTTATTGAACTCAAGGAGCTATGCGTTTGATCACCATCGAGATGAGCGAGGTAAGCGAAAATTCCAATCGTCTTGGCGCGATAATGACCAATACCCACCTTCGGACATGGATTGGGAAGATGGCAGCTATGTGCCAGCCGGATCGACTCGTTTTATGTCAGGGGGGCGCAGCGGAAAGGCGGAAGCTTTTTTCCATGGGGGTTTCTCAGGGCGTTTTCATCCCGCTTAATCAGGAAAAGTTGCCCGGCTGTTATCTGCACCGATCCAACCCCAATGATGTTGCGCGCAGCGAGGCGTCCACGTATATCTGCACACCTCTTCAGGCGATGGCAGGGCCGACGAATAACTGGATGGATTCGAAGGTCGCCTGCATTCGCCTGCAGGAATTATTCGGCCATTGCATGCAGGGGCGCACGATGTATGTGTTGCCATTCGTCATGGGCCCTATTGGTTCCCGGCTCAGCCGCGTGGGTGTCCAATTGACCGACAGCCTGTATGTGGCGGCGAGCATGGACATCATGACACGCATGGGGGACCGGGCACTGCACGTATTGGGTGATTCAGCTGAATTTGCACGCTGTCTGCACAGTGTCGGCGATTGCGATCCGCGTCGACGCTATATCTGCCATTTTCCCTTGGACAACGCCGTATGGAGTTTTGGCTCCGGTTACGGCGGCAATGCACTTCTGGGAAAAAAATGTATGGGCCTGCGCCTGGCGAGTTTTCAGGGGTTTCAGCAGGGATGGATGGCGGAGCATATGCTCATCAGCGGAATCCGTGAGCCGGACGGAAATAAAAGCTACGTCACAGCCGCGTTTCCCAGCGCATGTGGGAAGACCAATTTCGCCATGCTGATCCCGCCCGAGTCGTACCGGAAAAAAGGGTGGCAGGTGACGACAGTTGGTGATGATATTGCCTGGATGTGGGTTGATGACACCGGAAAGCTTCGCGCGATCAATCCGGAAAGCGGCTATTTTGGTGTGTTGCCGGGTACCAGCGAAACGACCAATCCCATTGCCATGCAGACCATCTCGCATGACACCATTTACACCAACGTGGCCTTGCTGCCGGATGGGGATGTCTGGTGGGAAGGAAAAACCGCCCACCCGCCAACGTCAGCCACCGGACCCATTATCGACTGGCAGGGTAACCCCTGGACCCCGGATAGCGGACGGCCGGCCGCTCATCCCAACAGTCGTTTCACGTCACCCATGCAAAATAATCCGATCTTGGATCCTGCGGCTGACGATCCACACGGGGTGCCAGTGACTGCGATTATTTTCGGCGGACGGCGGGCATCGACCATCCCCATCGTTTATCAGGCCTTCAACTGGAGTTACGGCGTCTACGTGGGAGCGTCTTTGGGGAGCGAAACGACTGCGGCTGCAACCGGGCGCGTGGGAGTAGTCCGCCGCGATCCGATGGCTATGCTGCCTTTTATCGGTTACAACATCGGCGATTATCTGGTGCACTGGTTTCGCATGCGGTCAAAAATGGCCGATCCGCCTCGAATCTACCACGTCAACTGGTTCCGGCGTGACGAACATGGAAAGTTTATCTGGCCGGGATTTGGCGAAAACATCCGTATTCTTGAATGGATACTCCGACGGTCGCACGGTAAAGCGTATGCCGTCGAAACACTGCTGGGATGGATGCCGCGGCCCGATGATATCAATCTTGACGGGTTGGAACTGGATACCCAGGCCTTTGCCGCCGCCCAACGCGTTGACGCCGAGGCACTCAAGGCTGAATTATTGGCGGAAGAGGAATTATTTCTGAAACTCGCCGGTGAATTGCCCAAGGAAATGATCTTTATGCGTGAACTGCTGATCAGCCGCCTCTGATCTTGCGGCCTGTTTCAAGAGCGGGACTTTTTACATCGGGAATGACCTATGTCGCCATACACGGTTGTCACGACGGAGGGATTGGAAGCCGATCCCATGGCGTGGCTGAAACAGCAGGTAAATGTTATTGAACTTTCATTGAAAGACCCTGCTCGCTGGGATGCGGCGCTTGCGCAGGCCGACGGCATCATCGTGCGCACCTACACGCAGGTTAATGGTGCATTGATCGCCCGGGCGCCGAAGTTGAAAGTGGTGGGGCGGGCCGGCGTCGGGCTGGAAAATATTGATCAGTCCGCCTGTGCGGCCGCGGGAATCAAGGTCATCTCCACGCCTCACGCCAATACCCATGCCGTGCGGGAATATGTCTTCAACCTGATCTTTGCCCTGGGCCGGCCAGTCGTCCGGCTGACTGAACCTGTCGATCCCGATACGTTTCATACCTATCGCCGCACCAGCCGTGGTCTGGAAATCTTTGGTCTGACACTCGGCGTTTTGGGGATGGGGCGAATCGGCCGGGCAGTATCGCGCACAGCCGCAGCCATGGGCATGAAGGTGATTTACAACGACGTCGTCGATGTCAGC
>DAHWIP010000107.1:0-6499 GCA_027344975.1 Phycisphaerae bacterium | reverse complement strand
ATACGCGCTGTGACTGAAGGTTGAAGATCAACGCGGTGCCGGTGCTGATAAAGAGGATGACTGCGGCGGTCAGGCGTCTCATGGCAAGCAGCCCATCAGGTAAAATCGACAGGCTCGGGACATGGGAGGAACCAGCAGCCAGAAATGCCGCAGAACCGAACATCAACAGGATGCAGGCGATCATCCAGCCGCGAAATTTGGAAGATGATGGCTTTTCGGGCTGTGTATGAGAAAGTCCGGCGGCGGCGACACCGACTGAGGTCATCACCAGCAAGGTCAGATCCAGGAGGCCTGCGACGATGAGAATTTTAGCTGTAAGGAAGAGAGCGAATTCCAGTTTACACCCACCCCATTGAAGAACCCCTTTACCGCAGCATGCATTATCGAATCCCCCGCCCTGCGGTCAAATCAGTTGCAGCTTTGCATGGAAGTCTGCAAACTACCTGATATGGGCAATGAATGGGATGTTTTAATTGTCGGCGGAGGGGTGGCGGGGTGCGCAGCGGGGGTGTGGCTCGCAAAAGCGGGGATGAAGGTGCTGATTCTTGAAAAGCATTTCCATCCGCGCCACCACATAGGCGAATCGCTTCTTCCCGCCAGCATGCCGATTTTGGCCGATCTCGGCATAAGTATGAACGCGATGCTCAATCGCTATCAGCCCAAATATGGCGCCCGTTTCTGCGATTCGGCTACCCAGCGGTACGAAACATTCGGCTTTGCCGGGGCAGACCAAACTCCACCGTCGTTTCAGGTGTCGCGGGCCGAATTTGACGCCGAACTTAAATCCCTGGCCGTTGCCGCAGGCTGTCGCTACCAAGACCACTGTCAGGTCGTTTCCTGGAAGGCACAGGCGGATCATGCCGAGGTCTTTACTGCTCAACAGCAGATACACCGTGGGCGATTCTTGATCATTGCCGCTGGCCGTTCGCGCCTGAATTACCGGGGAGCGGACGGTGTGAGCGACGCCCGTGACATATCCAATCGCTTTGGTCATCTCGCCGTTTACAATTACTTCCCCCCCTTTCCAGCCGCCTTGGACGATGAGCGATCTTATATAACCGTGCATCTGATTTCTGACGGTTGGATCTGGTGCATTCCGCTGCGGGACGGCTCAACCAGCATCGGCGTTGTCCTGAAACAAAACGGAGTGCGGCAGGGAATTACCCATCAAGAGCAGTTTGAACAGGCGCTTCAGCGGTGCCCTTCATTATGGAATCGCCTCAGCAACATCACTCCGCTGGATGAATATCGCACTGCCGCCGATTACAGTTATCGACCGGCTACGCGGTACGGCCCGGGATGGGTGAAAATCGGCGACGCGGGCGGGTTTCTCGACCCTATTTTCTCCAGCGGTGTTCATCTGGCCGTGAATTCTGCACAATTGGCTTCGCAGGCTGTCATCCAATACCTCAACCATAACGATCCATCGCAATTTGAAGTATTTAATCGTCGCATGGATTGGGCCGAAGGAATATTCGAGGCGTTTATCGAGCGGTTTTACCACCGTGATCTCGTACAGCAATTATTTTTTGCCGACTATCGGCCGGCCCATATGAAGGCGGCTATTACGGATTTATTGGCTGGCAGAGTTTGGGACCCGGAAAATCCGGTGATTGCGATGCTGGCACCAAAGCCAGCCGGGCCTCAGGAGATGAAGTCCTGACCACGATGTCGACCGATCATAATCACGGGGCGCTGGCGGTGACAGGCATCGGGATGATAACCTGCCAGGGAATCGGGCGCGAGACCTCATGGAACGGCATCGCGGCGGGGCAGGTTTCGATAACCTCATGGCCTCATTCGCTTCCGAACCTGCCAACATCCCCACGTGTCGCCGCCGCTCCGTCATTGCCATGTCCGGACGATCTGCGTTCATCCTTTTGGAAAAGCCTGTCGCGGGTTCAGCAGTTGGCCTGCCTGACCGTCGATGAAGCCTTGATGCAGGCCAAACTGCCCCGACACCTTGACGGGCATTCCGCTGCGTGCCTGGTTTCAAGCAGCGTATGTGCCATGGATATGAATGAAAAATTTTATTTCCAGTATCGTGATGATCCAAACCATGCGTCATTGTCTCTGCTGAAACGTGTGCACCCCTTTGAACTTCCACAACTTCTGATCAAACGCCATCGTATGACGGGTCCGCACTATATGAATCTCACGACCTGTGTAGGTTCGGCGGCGGCGATCGGAGCGGCACTGGATATCATCCGCTGCGGACTTGCACCCGTCGCCGTGGTAGGTGGATTCGACAGCCTATGTCAATTGCTGGTTTCCGGCTTCGGTAGTCTGCGGCTGATTTCGCCGACGGGGTGTCGTCCATTTTCACCTGATCGAGACGGGATATTGCCCGGGGAGGGGGGGACAGCTCTGGTGATGGAATCGATCGCCCATGCCAAGGGTCGCGGAGCGGTGCCGCTGGGTTACATCTGCGGGTATGGAGCATCGGCCGATGCCTTCCACATCACCAAGCCTGATCCTGAAGCCGTCGCCGCCGAGAAGGCCATTCGCCTATCTCTCTCCGATGCCGGAATGACATTGAGCGAGATGGATTACGTGAACTGCCACGGGACCGGCACGCGGGATAATGACGCCATGGAGACCCAACTGTACAGCCGCATCTTCGGTGAGGCCTCGCCGGTGATCACCTCCACCAAGCCGCTGACAGGACATACTTTTGCAGCCGGTGGCGCTATGGAGACCGCCATCACTTTGCTGGCCATGCGCGATGGATGTTATCCGCCTGGCCCGGGACCGCAGGGTATGCACGCGCCCGGTAATGATGGAAAGGGTGGGCGACAAATGAATCGCGCGTTAATCTGCAATTTTGCCTTCGGTGGCAACAATACCGCGATCGTGGTGGCACGCTCCTTGGAGAGATTGTCATGAGTGTTGCCGAGCCTGAGGGCATGAGCGTTGCGTTAACCGGACTCGCCGCCTGCGGATCCGGCTTTGACTACGCCATCGCACGGGCACCGCAATCCGGCATGGCGGTGTCGCCCGAGCCGCCACACTCTCCTGCCGCCGAACCGAATCTGGATAGCTGGGTGATTAAGTCAGCGCGTGGGGCGCTGGAATCCGCCAAGGCCACTGGGGCAGTGCCTGCAGACCGGATCGGCCTGCTGTATTTGAGTTTCTGGGGTTCCATCCGAGATACGGTTGGTTACCTTGAGAGTTTATCCGCCGACGGTGGCCGCTATCCTTCCCCCCGTCTTTTCACGCAATCGGTTTATTCCGCGGTGGCGTCGCAAACCGTGATTGCGTTGGGAATTCATGGCGCATGCGAAACACTCGCATTTGTAAATCTTCCGGTATATCGAGTGTTGCAGCGGGCGTGGTGTCTGCTGGAAACTCGGCGGCTTGATCTGGTCTTGGCGGTCTGGGCCGATCAGGTTGATGGCCCTGCGGTGCAACTGTGTCAGCGAGCGGCAGCGGAATTGCACCACCCTGAGCTGGCACGCTTTCGGCAAAATGGTGGCGGCAGCGTTGCAGTGGCGTTATCGCGTGCCGGAACCGCATCGGCTCTGGTGCACCTGACTCTCGAAAATTCACCCACGGTCTTGCCCTGCGGCGATGTGGCCACCGAACGGCAGGCGATCGAAACTCCTAAATCCTCAGGAAGAAATGAAAACCGCGTTCCAACCGCGTATCCAACGGATATAGCCGTGGAGTTCGCGCTGGAGATTCTGGCGTGCAACAGAACGAAATCAGCCCGCCGGTGGCGGGAGATTGACCCGGTCAGGAGGCAGCAGGCGAACCTTTTGCTGGAAGCGGCGGAAAATCGTCGCTGATGTTAAGATTGTTTCGATGAAACAACTGCGCGACACGCCCTCCAACGTTGAGGTCAATTCCGAGGATTCAGGCAACCAGCCCGACCTGATTACCCATATCAGTGAATTACGACGCTTTCTGCCTGCCCTGCCGCCCGAGCGAATGCGAACCATGGAAGTCGTCAGCGAGCGATACCAGTTCCGCCTGCCCCGTTTTTATGTGGAGCACATCCTCCAGAATGACCCGAAAGATCCGCTTTGGGATCTGGTTTTGCCGGGCGAGCAGGAAATGGTTGCCACTGATGACGAGCGTTGGGATGCGTTTCAATTGCAAACCAAGGCGGTGGACCACCCGCGTTGGATTCAGAAATATCGGTATGAGGCGCTGATCCGCACGACCGACTATTGCAGCGGATTGTGTCGCTATTGCTACCTCAAACATCGTGAAGTCACCGCCGGCGCCATCTCACATCGCGATATCGATGCCATGTTTGATCAATTGGCGCAGAGCCCTCATTCGGCCACGCTGCGGGAGTTGATCCTCAGCGGCGGCGATCCGCTGGCCATTTCCGCATCTCTTTTAGAGCATTTTGCGGAACGGCTGACCCACCTGAACCAAAGCCGGCCCCACGCCATCACCGTCAGCATCCACACGCGCGAACCGGTGTGGTATCCGCAGCGACTTCTGAGTTCGAATTCACTGCAGGCCGCACTGGCAAAACTCAGCCCGAGTTCGCATATCCTCCATGTCGTGCATCCGCGCGAGGTTACCGGCGAATTGCTCGCCTGCATCGAATTGCTGCACGAGTTGGGCTCCAGCCGCAAACCGATCATCATGACGCAGCACCCGCTCTTCCGCGGCATCAATGATGATCCGGCAATTATTACCGAAATGTATAGCCGATTGGATTCCGGTCGCATCCCGGTCAAACCGTATTACCTGATCCATCCCTTTCCGGATGGCACACTTGCGCGCCACCGCCTCAAGCTTCCGGAGAGCCAGGCTATCTTGCGAGCCTTGGCTTCGGCCCCGGGCACGCGTGTGCCCCTGCTGACGGTGCCGACACCAATGGGTAAATGCGTGATCGGGCCGTACGAAACGCTGCAGGATCGGGGCGGCTATTACCTGCTGCATACCAAGGACGGGGTCCCGGTGCACTATTCCACGGGTGATCATTACAATCCGGCAGAGTCCCGAGCCAATATTCCGGTGGTTCAACTCCCGATCTATAACTGATCCGGTTGCCACACGATCCATGCGCGCCCCACCTTCTCCTTGGGCCGTTCTGCGATTGCCGCCACTGCCGATCGCCTGCCCGCGCCGCAGTGCAGCGTGAGACTGCCATTCCGCTTTACCTTTCGGCCTCCAAGCCCTACACTTTCAAGGCTGAATGTCGACCGTTGCAGCGTATTGAGGAATCCTGCGACATGGAAGACGCGATTTGTAATTTTTACCAGGATCGAGGGTAATTTCATATGGTGGAAGTCAGTGCGAAGGATGTCATGACACTCCGTGGGCGAACCAGCGCAGGGATCATGGATGCAAAAAAGGCGCTCCAGGAAGCAGGCGGCGACATGGATCAGGCGGCTGAGCTGCTGCGGAAATGGGGCGCGGGCCGCGCGGATGCGAAAATGGCCAACGAAATGAAGGAAGGGCTTATCGGCGGTAAGGTGAGCCCGGACGGCAAGCTGGGTGTCATTTTGCGCCTTGGTTGCCAGACCGATTTTGTCGCCCGCAATGAGGCGTTTGTAAAATTACTTGCGGACTTGGTCAAGCTGGCATTTGAAAACCCGGTGACGACGGCTGCAGAGTTGAATCAGTTGCCCTGGGTGGATGGTTCCGGCCGATCGGTCGAGACCGTCATCAAGGAACTCGTCGGCGGAAGTATCAAGGAAAACATGGCGGTGACCGGGCTTTCCCGCTGCTCCGCCCCCCATGGGGCCGTCGGCATGTATATCCACCACAACGCCAAAGTTGGCGCACTGGTGCAGATTGATGGCAGCAGCGATCCGAAAGTTGCGGCCGTGGCCCAGGAAATTGCCATGCATGTGACGGCAGGTGTACCGCTGGTGCCGGCGGCGATCGCACGCGAGCATGTTGATCCGGCGCGTATTGAGAGCGAAAAAGCCGAGACACTTGAAGCTCACAAAGGCAAACTACCTCAGGTGCTGGAGAAGATTATTCACAGCAAACTGGAGAAGTTTTACGGCGAGCATGTGCTGCTCGAACAGCCGTTTGTCAAAGATGAGAAGAAACAGATTCGCGAGTTGCTTGCGCAGGTTGGCTCGTCCGTCGGCGCACAACTGACGCTCAAGACGTTCAGCCGTTTCAAAGTGGGCGAAGCCTGAGGCGAACCGGATCGGTTAACTCGTCGATATCAGTCTGGTTTTCGGAGTGCACCCATGAGCCAATGTCGGTACAGACGGATTCTGCTGAAGATATCCGGCGAGGGCTTGTGTAAATCAGACGGACAGGGGCTCGATCCCGAGGAACTCTCGGTCGTCGCCCAGCAAATCAGTGAAGTGGCGCAGGCCGGTGTTCAGGTGGCGGTGGTGGTCGGCGGCGGTAATTTCATCCGCGGTGGTACGCTTGCAGAGCATTCCCCTCTGCAGCGCTCAACTGCGGACTACATGGGCATGCTGGCGACCGTTATCAACGCCGTTGCCCTGCAGGATACGCTGGAGCATCTCGGCCAGCCGACACGAGTCGCCAGCGCACTCCATGTCATGCA
>DAHWIP010000106.1:0-6524 GCA_027344975.1 Phycisphaerae bacterium | reverse complement strand
GTCCGGCGATACATCTCCGTCATGACGCCGGCAATGATCTCGCGACTGTGATCCCATTTATAGATCAACTGGTCCAGAATACGGGCATCGGAATGCTGCGGCACGAATGTCCTGCCGAGCAACTCAAACCGCATTTCGGTGATTTCAGTGATCAGGCTGGGATTGTTGAGAAACCACCAGCAACCGAAAGGCATCAGATTGCCGAACTTCCGCGCTGTGACGCAGAGCTCATGCTGATTTTCGCGTGAGAGCATCGTCACCAGAAATTTATTATCCGGGAAATTACGACAGAGCCGCCCGACACTGCCGACATCCGCTTTGCCGACCGTATCGCCGGCGTCGCGCAGAGCCGGATTGGTCTGCAGGCTTGATCCAATCATCAGGGCCAGCGGCAGCTTTCTTTCGGCACAGACCGGAAGAATCGCCTCCTCAAGCACACATTGACCGGCGGCGGCGACAGGATCAGTGGCCGGTGCCGGGTATAGGAATTCCGGCGGGAGGCTCATGGCCACATATGTGGCGCTCTGTCGGTCAAGCCAGTCGGATAGAAAACGCCTGAACTCCGCCATGGTCGGCGGCGTTGGCCTGCTGTCTGCCTGGTAACCCCATTGCCGCAGTTTATCGGCGGCAAACGGAAAATTCCGCACCAGCGGATCAATGCGGAGGACCGCTCGAAATCGGGAGTCTTTGGCAATCGGGGGTTCGGAGAGCCAGCGGTTCCGCTCGTTATCATCAAAAACGGCATTGGTCATGGTGATGGTTTTGACGTTGGAGAGGTCCATCACGCGGTCGATATATTCATCCGGGTCCTGCTGATTGAAAAATGATCGGTAGACGGAGAGTGATTTTTCATTCGGGTCGAGCCCCAGCCGGGTGAGCGTGGTGAGGATTCCGCGGCACGCCTCGCTTAGCGGTGTGTTTTCAACAAATAAATACTTCCAGATATGATCCGCCTGCCGCGCTTTGGGCCAGCTCCAGAATGTCTCATAGGGAAGTTGCGAACTGGGGACAACGCGGAACACCTCGGCAATGAGATAGTGATAGGTGACCAGCTCATCGATGCCCCAGAGCATCAGGCCCGACGCGTCCGTCCTGCCGGTGCGGTTCGGCACCGGCGTGCCGAAAGTGGGCGGGTAAAGGTGGGTGTGCATGTCGCATATCGGCTCCCGGCCGACAACATCCCGGACGGTCATTTCAATCTTATCCATTTCGACGATGGAATCGGTCGCGTTGGAAGGCATGGTCAACTCCTCGGTGAACTCATATCGCTTTCGGTGCGATCGCTGCTCATCAGGCGATCAAGGTGCGTCATCCGTGCAGAAGTTTATCCGAGACTGCAGGATTCTGATATTCAGCCGACGACTTTTTCATCTGCCGGGGTATGCCGGCGCGCATTGAAAACACTCGGGTCGCGCCGCGGCGATCCGGGTGATATCAGGCGATGCGCCGCCCCCGCCGATCCGCCGAAAGGAAAGGAGCGAGCGGATGTCGGACGGGCCCCGGACATTCCAGCGTTGCAAATCGGGCGAGACGCAATTATCTTTCCGGGCATGGGCAGAAAAGCGAATCAGACCTTCATGGCTCGACAACTTAATCTGGCTCCCGGAACGGTTTCGCGCGCGTTGCGGCACCAGCCGGGAATCAAGCAGGAAACGCGCGATCGCGTATTAAAATTGGCTGCCGAGCTGGGATACTCCGTTAAGCCGCGCATGAAATCCACCACCGACGGGGACAAGAACGGCTTTTATCTCGGTGTTCTGGTGCAGTCGCCGGAAAGCGCACTCACCCACTCACGCTTTATGGTCGGCCTCAGTGAGGCGGCTGCCGGTATGAATGTCACCCTCATCGTGCACTACGTGCATTTCAATGAGTGCGGCAGCGTCCTCGATCCCGATAAACAGCCGGCGGCCATGCGCGATGGTCGCGTGCGCGGCTTGGTCCTGGTGCATCGGTGGCCGGAACATGTCGTTGCCGAACTCTCAAAACAATTCCCGTGCGTATCGATTGTGCATTTTTACCCTTCGCAAAAGCTTGATTTCGTCGGCATGGATCATCGAGATGGGACGAATCAACTTGCTGAGCATCTTTTGTCTCTGGGGCATCGTCGTATCGGCTTTTTCGGGCAATGTGCGGAAGTCTCCTGGTCGCGAGGTCGCTATGCGGGATACGTGGAGGCGATGACCAAACTGAATTTACCCGTCGATCCTCGTTGGACGATCCCGCTGCCGACAGATTCTTTTGATCACCAGTCGCTTCCGCCCGAGGCGGCCGCGGCGGCAGTTGAACAATCCCGTGCCGGGGTAACGGCATGGATGGCGGCGAACGAATGGGCCGGTCAGGCGCTGGTTCAGGCCTTTCGCAGTGCCGGTTTACGTGTGCCCGAAGATGTTTCCGTAACCGGTTTTGATTACTCAGATGCCGCGCGCAATCCGGCCATCCGCCTCACGAGCGTCGGGTTATCGCTGACCTCCATCGGTACGGCGGCCATTCGGTGTCTTTATGGCCGCCTGGCAAACCCGGAAGATCCGTGGCAGAGCACGCTGTTTGGGGTAAAACTCGTGCGCGGCGAATCCACGGGTCCATGCCCGGGTGCTCACGAGGCGTAAATCACCCGCTGATCATGACCGGGTAAACGGTACCGGCCCATCGTGCGCAAAACATTTTACAGGCGAAGAAATGTTCAAAGAATATTTTGGAATATCATCGCTTCACCCCGGCATAGGGGTCGGTTATCATTCGGCTGCGGTTTTTGTGCCCGGCCTGTGTCGGTCCACTGACACCGGACACGTCCTTCCAGGCGACCGGAATTGATGGAGTAACCTGATGGCACAATCAGAAATGACCACGCCCGAATCTTCACCCTCACGCCCTTTTCGCTGGCGGGGCTACCGTTGGGCCATCTGTGCCGGATTATTCCTCATCACGACCATCAATTACATGGATCGCTTCATGATCTCGCTCATGGAGCCGAACCTCAAAAGTAAGCTTCATTTCACGCAGATCGATTATGGCCACATCATGGCCGTTTTCAGCGCAACTTATGCGATTGGCTACGCACTTTGCGGCTGGTTTATGGATGCCGTCGGTGTATGGATCGGCTTTGCTCTGACCGTCATTGTTTTCAGTGGGGCTGAAATTGGGATGGCGGCGGCTACCACGGTGATGGGGTACATGATTATTCAGGGGATCATGGGTATTGCTCAGGGCGCAAACTTTCCCGGAGCCATCAAAGCTGTTGGAAAATGGTTCCCTAAAAAGGAACGCGCCTTTACAACCGGAATTTTCAATGCCGGTACCAGCCTGGGCGTGGTCGCAGCGCCGGTGATTGTCAGCCTCACCGCCGCGCGCTTCGGTTGGAGATCAGGATTTGTCACCGCCGGCCTCGTCGGCTTGGTGTGGGTGGCGTGGTGGCTCTGGCGATATCGCGATCCGGAAAAGAATCCGCGGCTCTCGGCGGATGAACTGGCTTACATTCGCAGCGATGCCCCCGAAAAGCCGAATCGCATCCGCTGGATCACGCTTTTAAGGTACAAGCAATCGTGGGCATTTATCATTGCCACGATGCTCACCAGCCCCGTCTGGTGGTTCTGGCTCTTCTGGATTCCTGATTTTTTCAACACCAAGCACCATCTTGATATCACAAAGATGATCCTGCCGATGGTCATCATCTACGGCATGGCGGACTTGGGCAGTATTGGTGGGGGGTGGCTTTCAAGCTGGCTAATCTCGCGTGGCTGGTCGCTCAAGGCAGGCCGCAAGACTGCAATGCTCGTTTGCGCGCTCACAGTCGTTCCCGTTTTCGCTGCTGCAGGCGTGAGCAACTATCTCGTTGCGACATTCCTGATCGGCATGGCGTGCGCCGGGCACCAGGGCTTTTCCGCGAATCTCTTCACCATGGCGTCGGATACCATGCCGGGCAAGGTGGTCGGGTCGCTGGTGGGGCTTGGCGGCTTTGTGGCGTCGTTCCTGAGCATGTTTATCTCCGCCGCCGTGGGACAATTCCTGCATGTCACCCACAACAGCTACGTTTTGCTCTTCGCCATTGCCAGTTCCGCCTACCTGGTGGCGTTGTTGACGATTCAGATTATCAATCCCCGATGGGAGGCGGCTCATCAGGTGCAGGACGAGGGGCAGCCGATTAATCTCCCGGCATGATGGATATGGCGCTGACAAGCTGCCGAATTTATTGGAAATCCCGGGCCGATCATTCCACGCGCACGCAGATGTCGCCGGTGCCCGGGAAAGTCCGACCGAATCATCATCTGGTTGCAGATAAAATGCAGGGTAGGAGCTATAATTCCCGGCCATGAGGAGCGTTTAATTCCACGATGAAAATACTTTTGACAACCACCAGTTTTGCCGACACACCCGGCAAACATCATGATGTTCTGACCCGTTCACAGTTTGACGTTGTGACCGTGCGGGGGCCGCTCAGCGAGGCCGCCCTGCTGGAATTGTTGCAGCGTCACGGCGGCTTTGACGCGCTGCTCTGCGGCGACGATCAGATCACCGCGAAGGTGATGGATGCCGCTCTGCCTCGCCTGCGGGTGATATCCAAATACGGCATCGGGCTTGATTCCATCGATGTGGCCGCCGCCACCGCTCGCAAAATACCGGTCCTCTTCACCCCCGGCGTCAATGAAACCACCGTGGCCGAGCACACCATCATGCTGATGATCGGTGTGGCCAAAAATCTGTGGATTCACGCGTCGGCGGTTAAAGCCGGGCAGTGGAAACGGCAGACGGGGAAGGAATTATTTGATAAACATCTCGGCCTCGTCGGCTCGGGGCGCATCGCGCGTGAGGTGGCCCGCCGGGCCCGCGCCATGGGCATGCACATCGTGAGTTTCGGCCGCTTCTGGCCTCCGGAACTTCTGGAAGAATTTCAAATCCGCCTCTGCGGGTCCGTCGAGGAATTGCTCCCCCTGTGCGATGTTGTTTCTCTGCACACCAATCTCACGCCTGAGACCCAGGGCATGATTAACACCCGCCGCATCGCCATGATGCGCGACGGTGCCATCCTCGTGAACACCGGCCGGGGCGGTCTGATTGTGGAGCAGGATGTGGCCGACGCATGCAGGAGCGGCAAACTCTTCGGCTACGGTGCCGATACGCTGGCCCACGAGCCGATGAAAACCCCGCACCTGTTCCAGACCATCGACAACATCCTCCTGACCCCACACGTCGGCAGCCGCACTTTTGAAAGTGTCGAGCGCCAGGGACTGCGGGCGGCAAATAACACCGTTAACTTTCTCACTGGCAACCACGATTATATTCAGGCGAATAAGTTTTAATGGAGTATGACCCATGACTGCCGCCATTGGCACGGAATCGCAGGAATTCATCGTGCCTGCTCAACTGCACAACCATGTGGTTTCCGCGGCCTATATCCACCGGGGCTATCAGCCGGAAGAGGCGCACATCGCCGCCCGCTTCAGCGAATTCACGGCCCGGCACGGCATCAAGACGCACAATGCCATCAAGGCGCTGCATCTCGATGAGCTTTTTGGTTCCGCCGTGGGCGGGTGCAGGCCAGGTGCAGCCGTCGAGGAATTGCCGTCCCGGTTCCCGGCCGTAGCCCGCTGGAATGCCCATCGCAAACTCGGGCAGGCGGTTGCCGACAAAGCGATGGCCCACGCCATGGAACTCGCGGACAAGTTCGGTATCGGCACCGTCGTGGTGGACAATGCCTTCCATTATCTCTGGGGCGGTGGTTACGTGATCCATGCGGCGCGAAAAGGGTATATCGCCTACACCAATTGCACCGCGTCGCTCGCTGAAGTGGTGCCGTTCGGCGGTAAATTCCCCACACTCGGCACCAATCCTCATTCGTGGGCGTTTCCAACGATGGAAGCCGTGGGCTTTCCGATTTGCATTGACTGGGCCACCAGCACCGTCGCCATGGGCCGGGTGCAGCAGTTCGCGCGTGAAAAAAAGCCGCTCGGCGCGGGGTGGGCCGTAGACGCTGAAGGAAAAGAGACCACCGATCCGACACGCGTTGCCGCTCTCTTACCATTTGCTGGCCATAAAGGGTACGGTCTCTCGCTGATCGACGAACTCACGGCCGCGTTCATCGGCGGTTCTCTGCCGACCATTCGCAGCCGTCCGACGCAGGGCGATCCGGCGGAAAAACATACCTGCTGCTTCTATTTTCAGTGCATCCGGCCTGATGCCATGGCCTGCGACGATTTTGCCATGGGCCGCACCATGATGCAGAATGTCAGGGCCGTGCTGGAGGATATTCGCGGCCACGGCAATGAGCATGTGCTGCTGCCCGGAGAACCGGAAGCCCGTGCCTGGGCACGATCGGAAAAGCTCGGCGGGCTGCTGTTTACCGCCGCCGAGGTCGAGGCTCTGGCGGCAATCGCGGCCGAAGCCGGCGAATCGTTTGATCGCAGTTCCATCAAGCCTGTATTGGAGAAATAATGTCGTACGCACCTTTGGATGTGAAAAATAAAATCGTGGTGGTCACCGGCGGAACCAGCGGCCTCGGGCGGGCCGTGGCGCTGGGCTTTGCGCAGGCC
>DAHWIP010000105.1:0-6578 GCA_027344975.1 Phycisphaerae bacterium | reverse complement strand
AGGCCGCCATCTGGGCCATCGCCAATATGCACGATGCCCCCATGCCCCTGTTTGACCGCTGCACGCAAAAAGACGATCCATGCCGACTCCCTGTCCCGGCAGCGGAACACATGGTGCTGCAGGATTATGCAGCTCTGGGGTTTTCGCTCAAAGCCCATCCGATGTCGTTTTTTCGCGAGGCGCTGACTCAGCGGCGCATCCTCGCGACCGCAGATATCATCGACGAACAGCGCTTCCCCCACGGCACCCGTGCTACCGTCGCGGGTGTGGTGCTGGTTCGCCAGCGGCCTGCCACAGCCAAAGGCATCACCTTTATCACCATCGAGGACGAAACCGGCATTGCCAATCTGATCATCAAACCGTCGATCTATGAAAAATATCGTCGGGCGCTTCGGCTGGCCCCCGCGATTATCGTCAAAGGTAAAGTTGAACGCCGGGATGCGGTGATACACATTCTGGTCTATAAAGCCTGGAGCCTGCCGAAATTATTTCCAAACGCCCGCATCGAGAGACAGTCCCGTGATTTTCATTAAAACTTCAACCGCTGAAAAACCACCCCGGCCAATTTCACCGCCGGGGCGCGGCGTACACGGAAGATACTCCGCGTATCGTACACGCACGAAAATGCTGCCACGCCTAAAATAACCGGTTTCTCCCCAATTTTTTGAAATATTTCCTGTTCCATGGCAACATACGTGTACAGTTGCTCCGGTAACAGGAGATTTGGCTACCTGTATGACCCGCACAAGCTTTCGGTGAAAGGCGGAGTTTTGTCTAAACTGGTCAAAGTAAAAAATGCGCGTGGCGAGCCTCAATGGGGATATCTGCTTGGCAACGGCATGGTGTCACTGCTTGATGGATCGTTTGAAACCGGCTTTACCTTAACACATCAGATGAAGGGGAGCCCTCAATTTCTGGCTCCCGTGCAACCGCCCGCGATCATCTGTATCGGGCTTAACTATCGCGCTCACGCTGCGGAAACAGGGGCTAAAGAGCCGCAGTATCCGGTGGTCTTTTTTAAGAACCCCGCATCCCTCATCGGTCCGGATCAACCCATTGAACTCCCTACGCACCTGGCCAGCAGCCAAGTTGATTACGAGGGAGAATTGGCGGTGGTCATCGGCCGACGGTGTAAAAATGTATCTCAGAGTGATGCCTTGAAATATGTTTTTGGCTACACCATCGCCAACGACGTCTCCGCCCGCGATTGGCAGAAGCAGTGGGGCGGTTCGCAATGGTGCCGGGGCAAATCATTTGATACCTTCTGCCCCGTCGGGCCGGCGGTGGTGACCAACGACCATGGCGAATTTGATCCGATGAACCTGAAGATTCGCACGCTCATCAATGGTGAATTGATGCAGGAGAGTTCGACGGCCGACATGATTTTTTCCATCCCCCGGATTATCGAATTTCTTTCGGGGTCCACCACGCTTCTGCCGGGCACCATCATCCTCACCGGCACCCCGGCCGGAGTCGGGATGGGCCGAACTCCGCCTCGCTGGCTCAAAGCCGGTGATGTAGTGGAAATTGAAATTGAATCACTCGGTTCTCTGCGTAACCCGGTGGTGGCGGAGGGACAGGCTTAAACATTCCGAGATGGGCTGTTCGTCCCGGCCGATCTGCGATCGTATACTGATCTGACAGGCGTTGTTTTTTTATACATGGAGAAGGCGGATGTTATACGTGAAAAAGTCATTGAAGTCGGCAATGCTCGGTAAATCCATCGCGATGGCGATTGCCATGGTGATCGGTGCATCATCGGCCGCGGCTAAGGGTATTGCACCTGCGGCAAAGGAGTCAACTCATCAAATTGAGGAGAACGTCGAGGCTGCCCAATTTAAATCTCTCAATAAAATAGGGGAAGTCCTCCATGGTGCTTCCATCGTGGATGTTCTCCAATCAAAGTCGCTGACAGCAAAATTCGGGCCCAAGCTCACGCCCATCCTCGGCACCGTGGTAACCGCATTTGATCAGGGAATGGCGAAGCGCCCGGAACTTAAACCTTATTTCACGGGCGCACGAGATCATTATCTTTCAATTATGGCTGTGCTCGGTGACCAATCTGCGTTGGCGCGTTTATCTGCTCAAGCCAAAAGTGCGCACCCATTCAGAAACCTCCTCGCCCGTATGTATCTGCAGCAATACACGTGGCTGACCCACCAGCATAATGCCGCCGCGCAGCAGAAGGTCATCGATACGCTCCGCTCCATCGCCGCCAAGCACCCCATGAATGAGGATATGGTTCAGTTGCTGATGAGCATCAGCCACCTTGGTGCGGCGGACCAGCATCTCGCCGATGAGGCTCGGGAAATCATCCTCAAAGTGCTCAAGAGTCCCTCGGCGCAACAATACCAGCAAATGGTGGCCATGAAGACTGCCCAAAATAAACATCTGAATCATCACGCGGTGTTTGAGGGCGTTCTTCTGGGCAGCGGCAAACCCTTCAGTACCAAATCGCTTATCGGCCACGTCGTGCTGGTCGATACGTGGGCCACATGGTGCCCGCCGTGCCGGGCAAGTATTCCCCACGTTGAATCGCTTTACTCCAAACTGCATAAAAAGGGATTCGACGTCATCGGCGTTTCGCTGGACGCCAACCCTAAAGCACTGAAGACGTTTCTGGCTCAACACAAAAAAATGATTTGGCCCCAGATTTACGATGTCAATAACCCGGGCAATCTCCCCATTGCGCGGGCTTATGGCATCACCGCAATCCCTACGCAATTTATTCTCGACCGTAAAGGCATCTTGCGATACGTTGTCGTGGGCTACAATCCCCAGCAGGTGACCGCCGACGTCAAAAAATTGCTCAGTAAATAGCTCACGTTGGACGTTCCAAGCGCTCCTGATGAATTGCGGCACCTCCTCCGCCAGCCTCCGGTACGCAGACCCGGCGCCCAGGATGCGCTGTTGGACGTGACCCCAACGTGATGGTTGGGTTATGATAATCGCATGCAGAAGATTCATGTTCATGTGCCCGCCGCTCATGCCGAATACGACGTTATGGTTGGATCCGACCTGTGTCGGGAGGTGGTGGGTTTCGTCGTCGAGCGGTTTCATCCGCATACCTGTGCCGTCATAACCGACACCAACGTCGCACCGCTGCATCTTCCCACGGTGGAATCGGCACTCCGTGCGGCGGGAATCAAACCGATCTCTCTGATGATCCCCGCCGGTGAGCAGCATAAAAATATCTCGACACTGGGCACCATCTGGGATTTTCTGCTCGATCATCGCTGGGAACGCCGCCTGCCGATCGTCGCGCTCGGAGGCGGAGTCGTCGGCGATATGACGGGCTTTGCCGCCGCTACGGTTCTGCGCGGCGTTCCGCTGATTCAGATGCCCACTTCCCTCCTTGCGGCCGTCGATGCAGGCGTCGGGGGAAAAACCGGCATTGATCATCCTTTGGGTAAAAATTTACTCGGTGCATTTCATCACGCGTCGCTCGTCGCTATGGACGTGAAATTCCTTTCAACGCTTCCGCGGCGTGAACTGGTTTCCGGTTTGGCGGAGTGCATCAAGCACGCCGTCATTGCCGACGAAAATTTATTTAACTGGCTCGATGTTCATCTTCCACAGGTGCTCGAAAGTCGTCCCGCTGATTTGACGGAATTGATCGGTTGGAATGTTCGCATCAAGGCGGGAATCGTCATGAAGGACCCGTACGAGAATTCCATCCGTGCCCATCTCAATCTCGGCCACACCTTCGGCCATGCCATGGAGGCGGTGGTCGGCTACGACAAACTGCCGCACGGTTATGCGGTGGCGCTGGGCCTGCTGGCGGCAGCGCGGTTGGCGGTCAACCTGGGATACTGCGAGTCCCAACTCCCCGGTCGTTTGGAATCCATGATCCGCCGAACAGGCTTGCCGACGTTCCTTCCGGGGCTTGACGCACCGAGCATTCTTTCAGCCATGTACAGTGATAAAAAAGTCGCCTCCGCCAAACTCCGACTCATTCTGCCCGTGAAAATTGGCGAAGTAAAGGTGGTAACCGATGTTCCCGAGGCGGCGATCCTCGATGCAATCCAATCCCTCACCACAGCGGGAGCGGCAGTCGGATGAACGCCTCAACCATTGCTTCTCCTGATGCGCTGGCTTATTTGCGACTCTCGCGTACCGCCGGCCTGGGACCGATTCTCATCAATCGCCTCGTCGCACACGCGGGGCACGTGCAGTCCGCATGCGAACTTCGCGCTTCCGAATGAGCGGCGGCTCTGGGCGTAACGGTTGAGCGAGCTGGGGCTTTCAAATCAGCTTTTGCGCGGGTGAATATCGATGAAATTCTCGCCGATTGCGACCGCCTCGCCCTGCGGATCATCTGCCCGGCTGATGAACCATGGCCGCCCGGCCTGCGCCCGATCCCGGATCCGCCCCCAATATTATTTCTACGCGGAGAATTGCTGCGCGACGATACCGTTGCCGTCGCGATTGTCGGTGCCCGCCAGTGCACCCTTTACGGACGTGAGCAGGCGGAAAAATTCGCCCGCGGCCTCGCCCAGGCGGGTATGACCGTTGTCAGTGGCGGGGCTCGAGGCATCGATACCGCCGCCCACTACGGTGCGCTTCGCGCCGGCGGCCGCACGATTGTAGTAAGCGGTTGTGGACTCAGTCACTGTTATCCCCCCGAAAATCATGACCTGTATGATGAAATTATTAAACGCCGCTGCGGCTGCATCATCAGTGAAATGCCGCCTGGCGAACCACCGCTGCCCAAAAATTTTCCACCCCGCAATCGCATTATCGCCGCTCTATCCCTTGGCACGCTGGTGGTGGAGGCCAATTTACGCAGCGGCTCGATGATTACCGCCCGCTTGGCCGCCGAAGATTATGGCCGCGAGGTCTTCGCGGTGCCCGGCCGAGTCGATTCTCCAGCGAGCAGCGGCACGCATCATCTCATTCGCTCCGGTGGGGCGGAATTGGTCGAGTCAGCCCGCGATATCGTTGAATCGCTCGGCCTCTTGACTGCGGAATCCGCCTCGGATGATTCGGTGGGGCCCAGTGCGGTCGCCGCCACATCGGCACCTGCTCCCGCATCCGCTCGTCCCTCGGGACGCGGCTCTGGATCGTCCGTTTCAGCCTCGCCGCGGGGAGTTTCGCCCGCGGCTGCAACGGAATCAGAACCGCAGGAGCTGCTCTTTTCCGCTCCGCAGGAAAAAATTCTCGCCGCCATCGGGAACGGCTCGGATTCGGGTCTGGATGAATTGTGTCAACATACGTCCTTGCCGGCCTCCGTCGTAATGGCCGAACTTACCATGCTGGAGTTGCGGGGTGTGATCCGCCGTACGCCCCGACAGACTTTTGAGAAAACATGATGCAGCAGATTCAGAACGAGGAAGGTTCAATTCCATGCCGAAGATAAAAAGTAACCGCATCGCTGTCTACGTTTATCGTAAGACACCCGGTGGCCCGGAATTTCTCCAATTGCTCCGGGCCCCTGGGCAGGGGGATTATGGTGGAATATGGAGCATTGTTTACGGGGGGATAAAATCGGGTGAAACGGCCGTCGAAGCCGCCCTTCGTGAACTGCGTGAGGAGACCGGCCTCAAACCGGCCGCATTTCACCAGGTGGAATTTCTCGAAATGTTTTATCACCGGGGCAGGGACCGGGTGAATGTATTGCCCGTGTTCGCCGCCGCCGCTCCCCGGAATCATAAAGTGGTCCTCAACGATGAACACACTGACTTTCGCTGGGTACCTTCGGCAGATGTGGAAAAATCCTTCCTCTGGCGGGTTCAACGGCAGGCGATCGCCATCATCACTGAAGATATCATTTCGGCCCGTTCCCTCGCACTGAATCTGCTCAAAATCGACGCCGACTGAGGCCATGTGCCCCCACGACGCCGCGTTATGCGCTGGCTGCCGGAGCAGGCTCTGAACTGGTAGGAATAATCCGTCGCCGTGGCTCGGCGGCTATGCACAGCTCCGTCGGATGGATGTGCTCCCAGGACCAGCCTTCCATCTTGGCCATACGCAGCAATAACTGCCGCCGTTCCATCTGATTGCCGATCGCGGTTTCGTAGTCCCGCTGCGGCCTGGCCGGCAATCCTCCCTGCCGAAGTACGTCCAGCGACGGAATCGGTGGCGACCCACTGGAACGTACATATTTCAATACCGGCGCGAGTGTAACCACGTACTGATTAATCGCTTCACGAACCGAATGGATACGGGCAGCCTGCACCCCGCAGGTCTGCTCCAGACCGAATTCAAGAATGCTCAGCGCCTCATCGAGCATGGCGATGTTGGCACCGGCGCTCGCCGCTCGTTTGGGGCTGTGAAAGAAGTGCAGCACCGGATAGGTAAGATGCAATTCGCCCAGCGTAAAGAGCTGGGGAATCAGCGCGTCGAAATGATTGGCAAGTTCCGCCGAATCGCAGCCGTTCCACGCTCGATAAATAATATCCGATGGATTATGTCCCAGCGACCAGATATACACGGCAACCGATCGCTTTTGAGTTGCCGCTGAAATCACCGGCACCAGATAGGCCAGCGCCGCACCGAAGACGAAGAAGCCGCTTGCACTGCACAGATCGGTCAAAATCTCAAATGCGTGGCCGTGGGGTAACAGATCGCCGATGCCC
>DAHWIP010000104.1:0-6584 GCA_027344975.1 Phycisphaerae bacterium | reverse complement strand
GATCAACTGGCGGAAAACGCGTAGATCGTCATCACGCATACCGAGCTTGTCCAGATCGAGTGATACGTTGGACCGGTCCAGCACACGCAGCACAATGCTCTCGCCGAAGATAGTCGGAAGCACCGCCACACGTAAATCAACCGGCTGCCCGCCGATGACCAGCGGGATGCGGCCGTCCTGCGGCACGCGACGTTCCGCGATATCAAGGTTGGCCATGACTTTGATACGGCTTGCCAGTGCCATGGCGATGTATTTAGGTGGTGGCACCATTTCGTAGAGTACGCCATCGATACGATAGCGCATCTTGAATTCATCTTCGAAGGGTTCGAAATGGATATCGGACGCCCGCTCTTTGATCGCCTGCATCAACACGGTATTGAGAAGCCGCTTGACTGGATTAGACTCCGCGAGATCTTTGAGTGTTTCCAGATCGATGGATTCGCCGCGATTTTCCAATGCCTTGAGCGTGGCATCGGAACCAATTTCGCCCATGAGATCAGCGAGCGATTCCTGATGCGACTCGTAGAATTTTGCCAATAATTTTGCCACTGCATCGGAATCGGCGATACAGGTGATCACCTTGTATCCCATCAGGGTTTGAAGCTCATTCACAACGCGGAAATTATCCGGAGAATCCAGTGCAATGGTGATGGTGTTGGAAGCCTCATCAAAAGCGATGGGAATAACGCGGTAGACACTGGCCATCTGCGACGGAAGACGGGCGATCAAATCGGGCGGAAATTCGCGGTTGTCCAGATCGACGACTTCAAACCCGCGCTGAGCGGCAAGCGCCAGATTAAGGTCTTTCTGGGTGATAAGTCCCATCTCCACCAGCACCTGACCGATGGGCGTATGAATGCGCTTGGCCTTCTGCTGCTGCTGAACGGCGAGCCCCTGATGGACCTGCTCACGGGTCAGACGCCCCATCTTGATGAGCACCCGCCCCAAGGGTCGATCTTTTAACTGATCGATCGGCGGCATTCTGAATTTATTAGCCGCATCGGAAGGCCCCCCGCCGGCGGGCTGACGATTGGCACCTGCGGGCGCGGGATTTCCGGTTGGATTGCCGGTCTTGGGCGTTTTATCTGATTCTGCCATGATGACTCCGAGTTAGGCTCTCTCTCAAACATTGGCGGGTGCCGTCAGGCGGCACGACCGCCGGCCGTGGTATCTTTTTCGGTATCCGGACGATTAAGGCGTTTACCCATGCGTTCGGCCAGATCGGCCGGATGGCGGGCCTTATCAATTGCATCTTCCGCACTGACCTTGCCTGATTTGAAGAGATCGAGCAAGTGATCATCGAGCAGTTGCATGCCGAATTTCTTCCCTGTTTGAATGGCCGAGTCAATACGAAATGTCTTGTTTTCACGAATCAGGTTGGAGATGGCTGGGGTGATCACGAGAAATTCATAGGCGGCCGTGACACTTTCGATATCGAGCCGGGGCAGAAGTGCCTGCGAGAGAACCGCGAGCAGAGTCGTGGAGAGCTGAACACGAATCTGCTCCTGCTGATCAACCGGGAAGGCATCGATAACGCGGTTGATGGTTCCCTGACAGCCGGTGGTGTGCAATGTCCCGAACACGAGGTGCCCGGTCTCGGCGGCCCGGATCGCAGCAGAAATAGTTTCCAGATCGCGCATTTCGCCGACCAGGATAACGTCGGGGTCCTGACGCAGGGCACGTCGGAGCGCTTCGGCGAAGGAGGGCACGTCGTTGCCTTCGCCCACCTCGCGCTGGCTGATGAGGCTCTTTTTATGCTGGTGATAATATTCAACGGGATCTTCAACGGTGATGATATGGCGATCGTAATTGGTGTTAATATAGTCAATCATGGTGGCGAGGGATGTTGTTTTCCCCGAGCCGGTCGGGCCGGTTACCAGAAAAAGTCCCCGTGGACGCCGACAGAGCTCAGCACAGATCGGAGGCAAACCGATATCTTCAAAGCTGAGCAATTTGTACGGAATTTTGCGCAGTACAAGCGAGACATTTCCGCGTTCTCGAAACGCAGCGACACGGAAGCGGGCTTTCGCCGTTCCGTCGGGGGTGGAAAAGGCAAAACCGAAATCTGTACTGCCGCTTTCCTGCAGTTCCTGCTGTCCCCGCTCCGGAGTAATGGACTTCATCAACGCCATGGTGTCTTCAGGCTCGAGTGCCTTGGTTTGAAGATCGCGCAGATGACCGTTGAGTCTGAGGACTGGTGGACGCCCCACATGCAGATGCAGGTCGGAGGCACCCTTTTTTATGGCGGTTTCGAGCAACCGATCAATCAGAATTTGCGACATTAAAAAACCTCAAAAAACGGCCTTGTGATGGACCCCATATTCTTCAAACTCCGTCATGTATGGTGCGGAGACCGGATCCCGTATTTGATTATAACCTGCCTGCCGCAACTTTTTGAGTCAGGCACCACCGCCAGCATCAATCCGCCAACACACCTTCAGCCTGCGTCACCCGGGCGATTTCCCTTGCAGTGGTGATACCATTGAGAACTTTAATACAACCATCGTTGAGCAGCGTCTTCATTCCGCTGTTGACCGCGGATTTGCGGAGTTGCGTTGAACTGGCGCGCTTGAAAGCGAGTTCGCGAATCTCACTGGTCATCGGCATCATTTCAAAGATGCCAATGCGCCCACGGTAGCCGGTGTTGTTACACGCCGGACAACCGACCGGTTTCATAATCGTTCGGCCGACGAGGTCTTTCTCGCTTAATCCAATAACCTGAAGCATTCGCTTATCGGGCTCGGGATCAGGGGCCTTGCATTGGTCGCAGAGCGTGCGGATGAGCCGCTGAGCCATGATCGCCTGAATCGAGGACGCGACGAGGAATGGTTTGACTCCCATGTCGATGAGACGGGTAATGGCTGACGGCGCATCATTGGTGTGCAGGGTGCTGAACACGAGGTGCCCGGTAAGCGCGGCCTGCACGGCGACCTCCGCCACCTCACGATCAGGAATTTCACCGACGAGAATGATGTTGGGCGCCTGGCGCAGCATGGACCTCAAAATTTTGGCAAAAGTCAGGCCGATCTGCTCGCGCACCTGACACTGATTGATACCGGCAAAATTATATTCCACCGGATCTTCCGCCGTGATGATTTTTCTATCGGGCGTGTTGAGTTCAGCCAAGGCTCCATAAAGGGTGGTAGTTTTACCGGATCCTGTCGGACCGGTGACAAGGAAAATGCCATTGGGCCGGGAAATAATTTTTTTGAATCGGTTGTAATCGTCCTCTTCAAAACCCATCCGCTGGATACCAATTTTGACGTTATCAGGCCGGAGGATACGCAGAACAATCGATTCTCCATGATAAGCCGGCAACGAACTGACACGAAAATCGATTTGCGCAGCGTCAATGGACATTTTGATACGACCGTCCTGCGGGAGACGGCGTTCGGCAATGTCCATTCCAGCCATGATCTTTATCCGGGCCAGGATGGTATTCTGCATCTTTTTCTGCAGATTATCTCTCTGAACGCATACACCATCGATCCGAAACCTCACCCGTAAACGATCCTTCATCGGCTCGATATGGATGTCGCTCGCGCGGGCTTTCACTGCATCGGTAATAATTGCGCTCACGAGGCGAATGATGGGAGCTTCATCATCATCCTTACCCTTGGTGAGGGTAACGTCCATCGAAGCGTTGCGATCCATTGAAATTTTGCGAACCATTTCGTCGATGGATCTCTGCTCTTCCGCAAAAAGCCTGTCGATATGCTCTTTAATTTTACTTTTGACGGCGAGACAGGTTTCGATCGGTTTACTGAGCCGAAAGCGGAGGATATCCAGGGTTTCGAGATCATTGGGGTCACCGATGACAATTTTAAGCTTGCCATTCTCCTCCCCCACCGGCAGGACTTGATGACGCTTGATGAGATCCGCCGGTAGAAGACGGAAGTCGCTGACAGCCAAAATGTTGCGGTCGAGGTCTATGAACTCCATATCATTTTGGATAGCCATTGCCTTGGTCACATCTTCTTCCGAGGCAGCTTTCGATTCAACCAGGACTTTTTCAATCGGTGTGCGACTTTTACGAGATTCTTCCACCGCCTGCGCCGCAGCGGGCTGCTTCAGGGCTCCCATTTCCACAAGGATGTCGACCAATTCTTTACGTTTGCGTGCCATAGCAACCTCTTCCTGATCCACCGGAGGCATCTGCCATCCAAGCCGGCCTGCCGATGCGTAGTCTATCACACTTTGGTGAATTCTAAACCCAAAAACACTTCATACCTCAATCATGTCCGACGTACAGTATTCTTAGGCACATGAGGTAATGCGGATCGGTGCATAGCGGTTCCGGCGAAAAAGGCCGGCGGCGTCCGAGGTTGAGATTATGGCTACCCCCATCCGGAGGTCAAGCCCTCCGCGAACTGAGCCAAAAACGGGTTCACGATCGCGAGGGTGAAGGGTATTTCACCCGCAGGTGTGCTGTGCCCGTACCGATTCTTCAAGAGGCGGGGAGCCGACGCGCCGGATGGACATCAGGCTCCGGCTAAAGGTAAAAATGGGGAGGTGATGGGTACATCGGTACATGAATCTACTGCGTACGTCTTGAATACGGAGAGTCCCGATTATCCGGTTCGCTCACCGATCGGGCATTGCGGCAAAGTGCGTGGCTGAACCGATCGAAAAATTACACGCCAAAGGCGTTAAGGAAATACCTCATTCAGAGCTACGGCAAAATCGTAATTCAGAATCAGGAACTTTGTGACAGCGGATGACATCATTTTGTCCGCGGCGTTTAATTCATGAGGCGACCATCTCCCGCTTACGACGGATTTGCCGCATAAGAGGCTGTTTTTATGTCTGCCTGGTATTCACAGGCCCGAGAACATGAATGGTTCCACAACCCCAGGCCTGAATGTGATGCACCGTGTCTTCGCCCTCGATGAGGATGCGAAACGCATTGAATTTTCCCGATCCGCATAGAATATTAATGTTGCAACGGCGGCAGACGAGATACCTTTCCGTGCCGGGCACGGTTGGGGCGGTTCTCGGGGGCGTCCGCAGGTTGCGCGAGCCGTAGAAGGAAAGGGCATGTTCTATGTCAAATCCTTTTGTCCAGTGGAAAAAAGCTATTAAATCGAACGCCATAAGTGTGGCAATGACCGGCGTGCTGATCGTATTTTTGACGGTTTACATTGCGCTGACTCGCAGTGATTACCCGCAGAACACGGGTGAGACGGTATCCCCCCACGGCATGATCATGAAGCCTTCGGAATTCCACCCTTTCGGATTCCTCTACACGCCGACCTTTACCACATTTGAACGCTTTGCCCTTTTTTCTGTCCTGTTGGTGGCAATCGCGGGGATAGCCTATGCCGTTTTGCTGATCCGGGTGATTCGTCGGGCGGATCACGGAACGGCAAAGATGCAGGAGGTAGCCCGTGCCATCCGTCAGGGTTCCATTGCGTATCTGAGGCGGCAACGGCGCACTTTATTACCGCTCATTGCACTTATCGCGGTCATCCTGATTGGTACTGCGAGTTGGACGACGGCTGCGGGAGCGAGCCTGCCCATCGGACGCGGCATTGCATTTCTCATGGGGTCTTTATTTTCGATGGCCGTGGGAACCATCGGCATGTTTATGGCTACAGAAGGAAATGTCGTTGTCGCTGCGGCTGCCCGGCACGGATTTGGTAAAGCGTTACAACTTGGATACCGCACCGGAACGGTGACAGGGATGCTCAATGATGGTCTTGGTCTTTTAGGGGCCACAACCATCTTCATGTACTTTGGAAATCGCGCCCCGGAGGCCTTACTCGGTTTCGGGTTTGGAGGCACCCTACTGGCACTTTTTATGCGTGTCGGTGGGGGAATTTACACGAAGGCGGCCGACGTCGGTGCCGATCTTGTCGGCAAGATCGAAAAAGATATACCCGAAGACGATCCGCGTAACGCGGCAACTATTGCCGACAACGTCGGCGATAACGTGGGTGATTGCGCCGGCATGGCAGCCGACATCTTTGAAAGTTATGAAGTCACCATGGTTGCGGCCATGATCCTTGGCTGGGCCAGTTTTGGGCATATCGGCATGGTTTTTCCGCTTTTGGTCAGAGCGGTGGGCGTCTGCTCGGATATGATCGCGACGTTCAGCGTACATGCGGCGGATAGAGGATCGGATAAGGATGCGATGACCGCGATCAGTCGTGGGTATCGCTTCGGGGCGGTCATCAGTACAGTCGGTTTTCTGCTGGTAGGTTTTTTCTACCTCCGATTCGGGGCCACCGCAATTGCTGCGGATCCGGGGTTGCGACATGTATTAAATTCCGCCCCGTGGTGGGCGAACTTCGGAATCCATGGATTAGATTTACGTCCTGCGGAAGCGACCTTTATCGGTGTGATATTGGCGTTAACACTGAATTTATCGACGGAATATTTCACCGGCACCCATCACGCCCCTGTCGATTCGCTGGTGAAGGCGTGCTCAACGGGACATGCGACCAATATCATTTCCGGGCTCTCCGTAGGTTTGGAAAGCAGCGTCAGCGCCATTGTGATCATTGCCTGTTGCTTGACTGCAAGCAGTCTGATTTTTTTTGACACCAATCCCATATTCGTAGCCTACGGCATCGCCATGGTCG
>DAHWIP010000103.1:0-6604 GCA_027344975.1 Phycisphaerae bacterium | reverse complement strand
AGCATCATGCCATCGGGCTGAATTGGAACCGATACACCTTCCTGTTCGGCACCTGCACTCTCGTGCTTATTCCAGTGCTGATGATGCTTCGCTCACTGGATGATCATCGCCCGGAAATCGGTGTGGTTGCGGCGGCAGAGACGGAAAGTTGACACGGGAAACGTTGGCATCAGCGGCAGCTACCAGATCGTGTATGCTTCGGTCGCATGGGCTGGAGGGGTGAATTGCCTTGTCATGCGACAGCTGTCCGACAATTGGATAAGCATCGTGGCGCAGGCACGCACGGGCGGTGGCGCCATAGCGCTACGCCGAGGCCATTTTCTCCTCCCACGCCTGCGAGCAGAGCGAAAGCTCGGCCTTGAGTTTTTCATAGTCGGCATTGACATTGGCCAATTTCTTCTGATCCCGGGCGATCGCCGGGTCGGCCATGGCGGCGGCGGTGTCGGCAATCGCCTTCTCCAATCGGGCGATTTCCTCCTCCAATTGATGCACCGAGAGCTGACGCAGATGATGCGGGATTTTTGACTGAGTCCGAACCGGTTCGGCTTTGGCTGCAAGCACGGGCCGAGCCTTGGCAGCCGCCTGTTCGGCCTTGCGCTGCTTCTCGGCGATGGCGTGCATCCGCGCCTCCATGGAGGCGAGATAATCCGAACAACTTTCCTCCACCAATCGCCACCCCGGCCCCGCGGTATCCCACGGTTCAATCGCGAGGATCATATCGCAGGTGGAATCCAGAAAGCAGCGATCATGCGACACAATCATCAGCGTTCCGTCGTAGGTCTGGAGCGCATCTTCCACCACTTCACAGGTCATCAGATCAAGATGATTGGTCGGCTCATCCATTAAAATAACATTGGCCGGATGCAGCAGCATCTTGGCCATGCACACCCGCGCTTTTTCACCGCCGGAGAGTCCGGAGATCGGTTTATCCACCATGTCGCCGGAGAAGAGAAACATCGCGGCCAGATCATAAATCTGCTGACGGTTCGCCCGGATGCGCGTCGCCTGAAGTTCTTCGTAGATCGTATGGGTCAGGTCGAGATCCTGCTGTTCCTGACGGTAATATTGGATGGTCACGCCGTGCCCCCAGCTGACCGTGCCGTGCCGGGGGGCGGTGAGGCCCGCAAGTATGTTCAGCAGGGTTGATTTGCCGCACCCGTTGGGGCCGACGATGCCCACACGCCGGCCGCGCGGCAACTCAAATTCAACATTATTGAACAGGGGCACATCGCTGAAACCATGGGAAAGCCCCTTGACTTTTAATACTTCTCGACCGCTGGGTTTATCGACTTTAAGATTCAAGATGACTTCATCGCCGGGCCCGGTCGGACGGGCGACGGCATCCTCGGCTTTGTAGCGTTCAAGCCGGGTTTTGCGACCCCGTGCCTGCCTGGATCGCTGACCGGCCTGAAACCGCCGGATATATTCTTCCTGCTTTTCGATGAATTTTACCTGCTGCTGCCACTGACGTTCCTGCGTCAATCGGCGCAGTTCCCGTTGCTCGACGTAAGCCGAGTAATTGCCGTTGTAGAGAGTCAAATTGCCGCCGGACATATCCCAGATATGGGTTGAGACGCGATCGAGAAAATAGCGATCGTGGCTTACAATCAGCATGGCGGCTTCGGAGAATTCAAGTAATTTTTCCTCCAGCCAGCCGAGCATATTCATATCCAGATGGTTGGTGGGTTCATCAAGGATGATCAGGTCGGCCGCCTCCAGAAGCATGCGCGCCAGTTGCACGCGCGATTTTTGTCCGCCGGAGAGCTGCCCCACCGGTGTGCCCATGTCGGCAGGCCGGAAGCCGAGTTCTTCAATAACGGCATCCACCCTGCGATCTATTTCCCAGCCGCCGGCATGTTCGAATAGATGTTGAAGATGGTCAAATCGTTTCATTGCCGCATCATGTTCCGGCCCCTCGGGAAGAGCGGAGAGGCTTTCAGCGACGGTCTGCATCTCGTGTTCAATTTGATGAACATGATCCAGAGCGGCTTTAATCTGCTGGGAGAGCGTTTGCGTCGGATCGAGGCGTGGCTGCTGTGAAACATAACTCACCACCGCCCCGCGCTGAAGATTGATCTCGCCGGAATCGATCTCGATTTCACCGGCGATCAGCTTGAGGAGAGTGGTTTTGCCGCAGCCATTGGGGCCGACAACGCCGATGCGCTGGCCGGATTCAACAGCGGCCGAGACATCATGTAAAACGCTTTGAGCGCCGAAGGCTTTTTTAAGATCACGCACCGTAAGGATAGACAAAAATGTTACTCCCGGACAAACCAGCGGTCAGCGCCGCGCTGCGCGACTGCCAAACCTACAAGATTATCGCAGGAGATGGCATTCGTCACGCCCTGTTCGCCCCGTGAAAATCGGTTAAAATGGCGAGGCAACGGAGGCGTGGCAGAGCGGTTGAATGCGCCGGTTTTGAAAACCGGTGACGGGGTAACTCGTCCGGGGGTTCGAATCCCTCCGCCTCCGCTCCCGGCCAGCGCGTCCGCCCCGGGCGGAGACATTGTGTCAGCACTTCCCTATCGCATCGCAACATTAATCTACATTTTTGACGGGCACGGAAAAACCTTTCTGCTGGAGCGCCGTCGCGCACCGAACCTCGGCTTACTTTCCCCCATCGGCGGAAAACTGGAACAGGGGCATGGGGAATCCCCGTATCAGTGCGCCGCACGCGAGTTGGCGGAGGAAGCGGGAATTCATGTCCCCGTATCCGCACTGCGACTCATGGGTATTATTGCAGAGCGCGGATTTGAAGGTACCGGCCACTGGCTCATGTTCTGCTTTGAACTGGTGAATCCGATATTACCGACCGAGCGCGAAATGCCCGAGGGGGCCATGCGGTGGATTGAACTCGCCGCGCTTGACTCATTGAATATTCCCAAAACCGACCGTGATGTGATCTGGCCGCTGGTGAAATCCCACAGCCATCGCCTCGGCAACACGGCCAGCGAGGTATTCAGTGCGTTTATTGACTGCACGGGGTGCGACGGGTTGAAGGTGAATATTGAACGCACCTGAACCCTGACAATGGCTTCATGCCCGGGAAGAGTCGCAGTGGGGCGTTTCACGCGAACCGCCGCACCTCCGCCGGTGCTTCACCGGCAATATGATCTGTTCAGAAGCGTTACGGATATGATGCGAACGCACACAATGTTGTGGCGAATAAATTGACCGTCGTGGAGAATATGCAGGATGGTGGATACGCAGGCCATGCAGCCCGCCGATGCGGTTTCAGCGGTCGCCGATGGTGCCGCGGCGGCTAAGACGCTGGAGCAGGCGGAAATCAAGGCTCAAATCCGCCGGGGACGGACGCGCTTTCTGGCGATGGCCCTGGCTTACGCCATGGGCAATTTTAACGATAATTTCATGAAGCAATCGGTAAGCCTGCTGGCGGTCTCGCACCATCTGGCGGGGTTGCAGGGATGGATATCCGTCTTTTACACACTTCCATTTCTGCTCTTTGCCGCTCCGGCCGGGTGGATGGCCGACCGATTCAGTCGTCGGACGGTGGTGATCGGGGCCAAGCTTCTGGAACTGATATTTCTTTCACTCGGCGCCTGGGCGATTTTGAGTCTCAACTGGCCGGTGATTATTACGGTTATTTTTCTCATGGCGTTTCAGGCCAATATTTTCGGTCCGGCACTGGTAGGTGGTATTCCCGATGTATACCCCGAGTGTTTCGTGGTGGAGGCCAACTCACGCCTCAAATCGGTCATCACGGCGGCGATTCTGGTCGGTATTATTGTGGCGGGAGTGGCACTGAATAACAGCCGGATCATCCACCTGCCTGCGTGGTCGGCGTCGATGGTGCCGGGTGGTCCCGTATCTCTCGGTCGGCTGATCGCGGCTGCCATTCTGGTGTCGGTCGCCGGGCTTGGGTTTCTGGTGAGCCTCGGGGTACCGGGGCGTCCCGCCGCCAATCCCCACGCCCCATTTCCATGGGCCGGCCCCGTTGATTCGGTGCGTGAATTGCGTCGGCTCTGGCCGGATCGCCTGCTGCGCTGGGCCATCATCGCCGACTCCTATTTCTGGCTGGTGGCCGTCCTGCAGGTATTAATTATCAATCAGATGGGGATCGCCGAATTTCACGCCAGCAAGCTGCAGACGAGTTATCTCGCACTTGCCGAACTCATCGGCGTTGTCGTCGGGTCGCTTTTGGCGGGTCGGATTACCCGCAACGACACCGGGCTCTGGGCGGCGGCGCCGGCAGCGGCGGCCCTGGCCGTGTCTCTCATCGCTATTGGTGCCGCCCCGCTGCTTCCGCCGGGAGCGCGGTTAACCTACTGTATTGTCATACTGGCGGGAGCCGGCATCGCCGGCGGCATCATGATGGTGCCGCTGGAGAGCTTCTTTCAGACACGACCGGCCGCCGAACATCGCGGACGCGTGATTGCTGCCGCGTGGTTTCTCGGGTACGTGGGGATTTTGCTGGGAAGTCTCGTGTACACCCCGCTGAGCTATTTTCAGCCGACCAGCGTATTCATGGTGGCGGGCTGTGGCACCATTCCGATCGCACTCTGGCTGGCGGTGGTATTTGTCCGTAACCGTCCGGGAATACCGTCCTGGCCGGCCCGCATTCTCTGCGGCGTGGCCCGCTGCATTCTGCCACTGCGCTATCGCATCAAATTCAACGGCATGGAGAAAATAGCATCACGCGGCAAGACCGGCATTCTCTTTCTGCCGAATCATCCCGCACTCATCGATCCGGTGATTGTGACAGCCCATCTGCATGCCCGCTTTGCCGTCCGCCCCCTGGCACTGGAAACGCAGATTAATAAGCCTGTCATCCGGCAGATTGCCGAGATGCTTGGCGTGCTGCCGATTGCAGATGTGGGCCGGGCCGAAGAGGGAGCGGCGGATCGGGCGCAGCAATCAATCCAAACGTGCATTGCGGCCCTGAAACGGGGCGAAAATGTGCTGCTGTACCCTGCCGGTCGTCTGATCCGCTCCCGGGAGGACCGACTCGGATCTGTCAGCGGAGCCCACCAGATTGTATCTGCACTGCCCGATGTCCGCGTGGTACTGGTTCGGACAACCGGACTTTGGGGAAGCTCTTTCGGCTGGGCCGACGGCAAGCCGCCGCAACTGGAGACGGGGCTGCTCGAACATATTCCCGCTTTGCTGGCGAGCGGAATCTTCTTTGCCCCCCGCCGTGACGTGACCCTCACCTTTCATGAACCTGCCGATCTACCCCGATCCGCCGACCGCCGAACGTTTAATGAATTTCTGGACCGGTATTATCTCGCCGAGGCTCCGCCGGCGCGATACGTCCCCTACAGCCGATGGGAGCCAGGCGGGCCGCGGGACATCCCCGAGCCGGAATTCAAAGCAGCAACCGCCGGTGTTTCGCAGATTCCCCCGGCAACGCGTGAGATTATCAGCAAGTACCTGCGGGATGAAACCGGTGTGGAGCGGATCGATCCGCAGCAGGAATTGGCGGCTGATCTGGGGATGGATTCTCTGGCGGTCACCGATCTGATCTTCTTCCTTGAAAAGGAATTTGCCGTCAGCGTGCCGAGTGTCGAGGCGCTGCAGACGGTCGGGGATGTCATGCAGGCCGCCTGCGGGCGGCTCTCCGCCGAAGCATTTGACGTGCGTGTGCCCCCGCCGCCCATGGATTGGCATTCAACCGGAAAGCCGAGAGCGACACTGCCGACTGGCCGCACGATTCAGGAGGTTTTTCTGAACCGGGCATTGAGAGAGCCCCGCCGGTGCGCGGCCGCCGATCTGCAGCGAGGCGTCAGAACATACCGCGACCTGATCACGGCCATCATCGCCATGCGAAAACCTCTGGCATCACTTGACGGAACGTATATTGGTATTTTATTGCCTGCATCGACCACGGTGGACGCAGTGTTTCTGGCATGCCTCTTCGCGGGCAAAATCCCGGTGATGATCAACTGGACGGCCGGGCAGCGCAACATTCGCCATGCGTTGGATCTGCTGGGCGTCAAAAGGATTCTCACATCGGAGATGCTGCTGAAAAAGCTCCAAAGCGGGGGTATTGATCTTTCCGATCTCGAAGGGGCGCTGGTGCCACTGGAAACTTTCGCCGCCTCCATCGGCAAGGGTGCAAAAATATTGGCTGCCGTGGCCGCCCGAGTTGCGCCGCGACGAACCCTGCTGGCCGGCCCTTTGCGATCCAGTCCGCCCGGCGGCGACACCCCGGCTGTTGTATTATTCACCAGCGGATCGGAATCGCTCCCCAAGGCGGTTCCGTTGACACACACCAATCTGCTGACGAATATTCGCGATGCACTGGAAAGCTTCAAGGTGTATGAACATGATTGCTTTCTGGGGATGCTGCCGCCGTTTCATTCGTTCGGGCTTACCGGTGCCATGCTTCTTCCCCTGCTCGCAGGAGCTACCGTCATTCATTATCCCAATCCCAACGACGTCACCACGCTGGCGAAACTTACGGCCCGCTGGCGGGTATCCATTCTCCTCGGAACGCCGACATTCATATCCAATATTCTGCGGGCAGCTGGGGATGAGGATTTATCGGGCGTGCGGCTGTGTGTCACGGGTGCCGAGAAGTGCCCCACTGCCGTCTACGATCTGCTTCGATCGCGGTGCAAGAAAGCCACTATTCTGGAGGGTT
>DAHWIP010000102.1:0-6669 GCA_027344975.1 Phycisphaerae bacterium | reverse complement strand
GGGGTATCACGAAAAATTCGGAGGTCCGCATGCCGAAATTCATGCGCTCCGCATGGCAGGGCCGCAGGCCGCCGGAGCAACGGCCTATGTGACTCTCGAACCATGCTGCCACACCGGGAAGACCGGGCCGTGCACCCGGGCGCTGATCGAGGCAAAGGTGTCGAGGGTGGTGGCGGCGGTGCTGGACCCCAATCCGCTGGTGGCGGGTAGAGGAGTTTTGGAACTCCGTCGCCATGGCATCGCGGTGGTGCTGGGAACCTGTGCACGCCGGGCTACCCGTATCAACGCCCCGTTTTTCAAGCTCATCAGCCTTAAACGCCCTTATGTCATCGCGAAATGGGCGCAGACGCTGGACGGCGCGATGGCGGATCGATTCAATTCGTCCAAGTGGATATCGTGTGAAGAATCGCGGCAGCAGGTTCACGCGCTGCGCGGCCGCGTCGATGCGATTCTTGTTGGCGTTGGTACGGTGCTCGCCGATGATCCGCTGCTTACCGCCCGTCCACGGAATCCGGTTGAAATTCGCCGCCGTGCGACCCGCTGCGTGCTCGATGCGTCTTGCCGCCTTCCGCTCGATAGCAGGCTGGTGCAGTCCGCAAAGGAATATCCGACGGTTATATTTCACCGCCGCCTGCTTGATCCGGCAGCCGAGGATCGCCGAAGACATATCGCTGCGGCGGGGGTTGAGTGCGTCGCCATCGATAATTCCGACGAGGCGGCGGGAGAACTGAGCTTTGCGGCAGTGCTCGACGAACTCGGCCGCCGGATGATGAGCCATGTACTTGTTGAAGGGGGAACTGAAGTATTGGGCCATCTGCTGCGACATCGGCTTGTCGATGAGGCTCATGTGTTTATCGCACCCCGAATCCTCGGGGATCATCAGGCACGGCGTATCGTGCTGCAACCAAATGCGAAGTTGAATGAAGCTCTCAATGCTTCAATTCTTGAACAGGTACGGTGCGGTACCGATATAAAAATGGTATTACAATTTTAACTCTTCGGGGCATGAAACGCCGGGGGAAAATCGCTCAGGTTGACGCGGCTTTTCCCGGGGTGTTGATCGATCGCAGGCGCTGATCAAGGGCGGCGAGGCTCTCGCGGATTTTTTCGGATATGGCAGCGTTCATTTTTATATCGCCATAGCGCAGGGCATAGAACATCTCCACCAGCCAATGGGCTTCCGGCAGTTCCACGCCGGAGATCAGGGTAAGCTCCCGCACATATTCGAGCGGCGTCTGTTCTGCGTTGCGTTCCGAACCCAGACGACGGAGGGAATCCATCAGATGGTCGACGAAGGCCAAATCGCGGGCCATCTGGCGTGCGACCCGCGGATCGAGATGACGAACAATTTCCGCTACCACCCCTTTTTGCCGCCGCACCCGCCGGGTAACAAGAATCCCCATGGCCATCAATGTGATGAACATCACACCGGCGATGATCCTCCCCGTCCATGATGTGCGGACGGATCGGGCGAACAATCGCACCTGTTTGGCGAGCACATGTACGAAATGGATCGTCGTCTGCAGACAAACCTTGAAAAAGAGGAATACGTCATGAATAATGCTCAATCGCATGGAGTTATTAAATGCAATGATGGTTTGAAGCCACTGCAGACGGATCCACTGAAAAAAATCCAGAAATTGGCTGTACCATCGCACAGGTTGCTCCACGCTGGTGAGACTGCTGGCCGGCGAAGGGTCGTAGGATACCCACCCACGACCCGGTATCCACACCTGCACCCACGCGTGAGCGAACTTCTGCCTCACGATGTAATAACCAGCGATCGGGTTGTAATCGCCACCGTGGTAGCCGGTTACGATTCGGGATGGAATACCGACACTGCGGCAGAACATCACCATGGCGGAGGCAAAATATTCGCAATAGCCCCCTATCTTTCTCTTGTTAAGCAGAAAATCCTCTGTCGGGTCGATATGTGGGTTCACCGGCGTCATATCGAATGAATACGGATAATGCGTTCGCAGGTAATTGCAGAAACGGTCCGCGAGGAGCTTATACATATCCCCGATATTTTTGGGTGTGATGGGCTTTTTGAGAAGGGACCCCGCAATTTTGCGTGCCATAGCCGCAATGGGTTTGGCGATCGGCGCTGATCGGACGACACGATATCCCGACAACGACGGAAATGGACTGTATTCAACTCTGGAGGGAAACAGGGCAGGATGCTGCGGCCCCACCAGCGAACGGTCGTAATGGCGTGGCACACGCACGGAATAATTGACACTGTTGCTTCCGGGCGCCGCAAAGATCAACGTGCCATCACCCAGACGCGTGATCTGCGCAGAGCGATCCAATTTTACCTGAACCGCCGGCAACTGAGCGAAAAGGGTGTCATCCGGTATGGATCTGAGCATGACATGATCGGTAATCATGTCATGACGGTCGTACGCATTTGGATAGGTCAGATTGGTCCATTGATCGCGGGCGGCGCGAATGGAAAGATAGCTTTTGGAAGGGCTCGATGCCGCCACCCATTCATGCCGTTTTGCGAGGTAAACCGACAGGGTTGAACCCATAAAGTAGGGCTGATACCCCTCGTTGCCGATATTTTTCCCGTCGCGCGTCACGCGGATCTCCGCAACGATCGCGTTACTTTGATGCAGATGTCCCAATTGCCCGAGGGTAACCCGGTTGGTGAACCCCGTCTGCACCTGGCCGGTGCCGATCCGCCATTTTGCCAGAATGCCCGGCACTCCGGTACGCGGGAACAGAACAAACACCACCGAGGCGAAAACAAATAAAAATATCAACGCCGACCATGTAATTCGCCGCATATCGCGGGCGATCACTTTTTCGTGGGCGGGATTGAGCATCATGTTGTCAGGTGACGCATTGCGCTTCACCGCAGATTGCGTCTCGGCTTGGAGGTGAAATATCAGGCTCAGATAAAGGCCCAGGCCGAGATAAATCACAAGGAAGACGGCGAAGATCGGCGATGTGGTTAAAATCGATCCGGAGAGGATCAGCAGGAGGCTCAGAATCAGCAGTTGGGCGTAATCTCGATTTGTCTTCTTTTCCAGAAGTTTGCACAGGATCAGGCCCGTCATGAAGTGGCCGAGCCCAAGGAGCAGATTCGGCTGGTGCTCAATGACCAATTCCCAGAATAAAAAAAGAGAAACCAGCAGAACGCCGACGTTGATCATCCAACGGGGAAAAGGAGTAGCATCTGATGATTCGACCAGCCACCAGCTCATCCCCCATACCAGCAGCGATAGCGCCATCAGGCCGTAGTCCATCGCGGCGTATGTGAAACCGACGAGGCTCAGAAGAATGACGAGATAGGCCAGAAGCTTGAAACGATTGAGGAAGCGCATCGGCACTCATCCGTAAATTCGCTGCTGTCCGCACCACCCTGAAACACCGAGGCTTACCTCACAGTGCGCTCGCTGCACCAAGCGATTATCGGCATGATCGCACCCCCGGCATAAACTCACGCAAAGGCGTACCTGCACCGCTCTCCTTTGAATGCAGACATTTTACCGCCCCTGTTGACTTCACACCGGCATGGAAAGGCAGCTAACGGGCCGGACGGCCGATGATGCTAATTTAATTGGCAACCGCGTGCTGTTCCTCAAGCTTTCGCAGCGAAAGAGGCAGTTCAAAGTGCATATCTTCATCGGTGACATGCCGATGTTCCACGGTTGCGCCGTAGCGTTCTTCCAGCAACTTGACGATTTCCTGCACCAGATCTTCCGGCGCCGAGGCCCCGGCGGTGATGAGTACGGTTTTGACATCCTTAAACCATGCGTGATCAATATCACTCGCGTCATCCACCAGATATCCCTTGGTGCCGCGATTTTCAGCCATTTCCACCAGTCGCTTTGAATTGGAACTGTTCTGGCTGCCCACAACAAGCACCAGATCGCATTCGGGCGCGAGCTTCTGAACGGCGGTCTGCCGATTGGTGGTCGCGTAGCAGATATCTTCCTTCGGAGGAGCTTGAATGCGTGGGAATTTCGCCTTCAGGGCCGTAATAATCTTGGAAGCATCATCCAGGCTCAGCGTGGTCTGCGTCAGGTATGCGATGCGGTGATCCGGAGGAATTTCAATGTGGCTGACATCCTCGACACTTTCACAGATGATGATGGAATCCGGCGCTTCACCCAACGTGCCGACGACTTCATCATGGTCGGCATGTCCAATAAGGATGATGGTGAATTTCTGCCGGGCGTAGCGGATGGCTTCATTGTGCACTTTGGTCACCAGCGGGCAGGTGGCATCAACCTGTACGAGACCACGGGCGGTCGCCCGCTGACGAATTTCGGGAGATACGCCGTGGGCACTGTAGACCACCGTTGCGCCGGGCGGCACTTCATCAACGGAATTGACAAATACCGCGCCCTGCCGAACAAACCGCTCCACCACATGCCGGTTGTGAACAATTTCGTGGTACACATAAACCGGTGCACCGCGAAGTTCCAGGACACGTTCGACACATTCAATGGCCATGTTGACGCCGGCACAAAATCCGCGGGGATTTGCCAGAAGTATCTTCATAATTGCCTTCTCCGTGTATGATAATAGGGGTGCAGGCATACCACAGGCCGCCGGACGGTAAAGACCGAACCGACGCCCGCTGGAATCTCTGCAGGCGGTGTCGCTCGCCGACATTCGACAAGCCACCCTGAACCTTCATAGAGTTTAATGGTTTATGGGATGATATAAAAGCGGCAAAATCGGCTCCGCGGGATATCGAATGCAGAATGCGGAAGGATACGCACCGTATCATGGGAACAGAAGTTTGACGGATGCCATTCAAACCTTAACGCAGCAACCCCCGGCGGGGGCGGACGGCGCCCCGTTTCCGCCCACCGTTCAATGGGCTTTTAAGCCGATGGATGATCCGGTTGCGGCGGCTCGTTACACCTGGCAACTGGCCCATGAACATTACGAAAACTTTACCGTGGTATCGTGGCTGGTGCCGCGATCCATGCGGCAGGATTTCTGCAATATCTACGCCTTTTGCCGCACCGCAGATGATCTGGGGGATGAAGTCGGCGATCGGGCCCGCGCCCTGGAATGTCTGGCCGACTTTCGTCGGCAGACCATCGATTGTTTCACCGGCTCAACCCGGACGGCCATTTTCACAGCCCTTTCTGCCACGATCCAACGTCATAACCTGCCCCTAAAACCGTTCCTGGATTTAATCTCAGCTTTTGAACAGGACCAGCAGCTCACCCGCTACCCGGACTACCCCACCCTGCTCGATTACTGCAGGCGCAGTGCCAATCCGGTCGGGCATCTGGTACTGTATTTGAGCGGTTATCGTGATGCCGAGCGACAGAATCTGGCCGATAAAACCTGCACGGCCCTGCAACTGGCCAATTTTTGGCAGGATGTGCGGCGGGATATGCTGGATCGCGACCGCATCTATCTGCCTGCCGACGCCATGGCCCGCCATGGTGTCACGGAAGCGGACATCCGCTCAGGCCGGTGTACCGCCGGATTCCGGGACATGCTGCGCGAAGAAGTGGTGCGCTGCCGTGAATTATTTCACCAGGGGGAGGCTTTGCTGGATAAGGTGGCTTCTCCATGGCGCGAGCAGATTTCGCTTTTCGGCCAGGGTGGCATGGCGGTGCTGGCGGCCATCGAGCGACAGAATTACGATACACTCAGTTCGCGGCCGGTGGTGCGGCGGCGGACGAAGTTGCGCCTGGTGCTGCGTGCACTGTTGACCATGGGGAAAGTGAATCTGCACCGCTGACGTGAGTTGGAATGGGACATGACTGATCTGGTACTGACACCGAGAGATGCCGCCTCCATATCCTTGGCCGAATCCCACGCGTTTTGCGCGCGGGTGACGCGCACGCAGGCGAGAAATTTTTTCTATGGTCTCAGGCTGCTTCCGGCGGAAAAGCGTGCCGGCATGTTCGCCCTCTACGCCTATATGCGTTACGCCGACGATCTGGCGGATGATCCGTCGCAGCAGGATGTCAAGGCTCGCATGGCCCAGCTCGAGCGATTCCGATCGCTCACCCGCCGTACGCTCGCGGAGCAGGTTATCCCGTCGCATGAGTGGCAGGGATGGGCGGCATTTCTCGATTGCGCACGGACTTTCAACATGCCGGTGGGTCTTTTTGATGCCATGATTGAAGGGCAGTTGCAGGACCTGGATTTTAAGATTCCGCAGACGTTTGATGATCTGGTCGAATATTGCTATCGCGTAGCGGGCGTGGTGGGACTGGCGAGCCTTCATGTGTGGGGCTATACCGGCGGCCATGATACCGAGCGGCTCGCGATCGATCGCGGGACGGCGTTTCAACTGACCAATGTCATCCGTGATGTGCGGGAAGATGCCCGGCGCGGTCGCTGCTACATCCCCATGGAGGACCTGGCCCGGTTCGGCGTGCGGTCCGCGTGGCTGGGCAACGGCTTGGCCAATAATGAAATATTATCTCTGATCAATTTTGAAATCAGCCGGGCCCGCAAATATTTCCATTCCTCCGCCGATCTGGAAAAATATGTCTCCGCGGACAGCCGCCCGGCGCTGGCCGCCATGACGGCCATTTATCGCGGCATACTCGATAAGATCGCCCACAGTCCGATGGATGTCCTCACCCGGAGAGTTCGCCTCGGCAGCCTGACCAAATTGAGAATCATGTGGCAGAGTAAAAACGCTTAAGGTCATCATTTTTTCATGCTTGATCCCGT
>DAHWIP010000101.1:0-6679 GCA_027344975.1 Phycisphaerae bacterium | reverse complement strand
CACCTTGGCCTGCCCTCCGGTGTGGTGAAGGGCGTTAAACGCCATGATCATACCGAGAACGGTACCGAGAAGTCCGACCAACGGACCGATATTGCCGATGATGTTAAGCATCTCAATCCTGCGAAAGAGATTGGCGCTGTTTTCAGAGGCGGCATTTTCGAGTCCTTCGCGCATCGCGGGATAGCCAAGACTGGCCCGCCGCAGGCCCGCGTCAAGTGTCTTGCCGACAAAAGACGTATCCGTAGCGGTGAAATCGGTGAGTTCCCGCAATTGGCGAGCGTTGATCAAGGAGCGAATGTGCTCGATGGTATCGACGGGCGCAATCTTTGATTCGCGGAGGTGAATAATGGCGTCGATGATCATCGCGATGCTGATGAGTGAAAACCCGATTAAGACGGCTGCAACGGTGTAATCCAATCCGATGAGAATCGGGCTGGGACGGTAGACACTCTGTGCTCCAGCGCCGCCGGCCGTCTGAGCCATAGCAGAGTGCACCATCAGTGCACCGGATGCGACCAGCAACCCCGAGAGGAGCAGAATGCGAAACTTCGATCTAGCGTAGGAACTGAACATGAAAATCTCCAAAGAGTCGATAGAACCGATAACTTCTGCCGATGATTACCATCGGCTGTATTTAGCGTCCGCCTGAATATTCATCACCCATGTCTTCACGGATCACCCCCCTACCATCTGCCGTGAAATGAACTTATATTTTCCACCATTCTGCGTGGCGATTTTCTTGAGTAACAAGGCCCCGACACCATGGCGATGTCGATCCGCGTATGCAAAAGTGTAGATATGCACAGCATGGCTTTTATTCAGGGTTGCGATCAGACTGATAAGACGAGGGTCAATCGCGCCGTTGGCGAGGAAGTAAATAATCTGCGGCCGGAGCTTGAAGGCCATCTGAAAGGGGGTCGCAAAATAGGAATACCGATCCATGTTCGGCTGGCCGGGTGTGAGGACCTTCAGCTCCTGGCGCAGTGCTCTCTTATTCGCATTCGTCGCGTGGGCAAAGCCCGGCGGCAGCAATCGGCTGTGAGAGGCGAAGACAATAACACCGAATTGCTGGATCGGAACCAGACGACTGACCGAACGGTTGAGTGCCGCTTTAATTTGCCCCAGACCGACGAGTAGATTTCCACCATGATCGATGACGTAAACAATTCGAGTTGCATTTCCTCCACCGGTTCCCATGAATCCGGTTGGCGGACCACTGCCCATGCCGCCACCGGGCACGCCAAATGACGCGAGCGCTCCACCGTTGGCGGCCCCTCCCTCGGCACCACGTGCGATGAAATCCAGTGAGTGCGTGGCACTGCTGTTGAGAAGGCTTTTAACGGACGTGCGTGACATATGAGTATGCTGACTCATGAGTTGTTTAATATCCTGACGCACCTGCCGGAGCGGATTGTGGGCGCCAGCGTTGCTCATCTTCCCCGGATGCAACGAAAACCGCTGATTCATCGATTGCGGAACGATAATCGGGTGCGGCTTGAGCAGCTTGGGTTCGGCGACAGCAATGACGAGGAACATGATAAGCAGTGCCAGTGCCAGGTGGATCAGAATTGATGCGATCCACGGGAAAGCCCGATCCAGCCATTCGGGGATATGCCCCGCCGGAACAACTTCCTGATCATCTTCAGGTTCTGTCTGCTGCGGATTCTGCGGTGATCCTGATGGTTTGCCGGCCTGCGACATACGTCCATCAGCCTCAGCTTTGCCGCGACGGGATTTTTTCTCATCGACTGGGCCGAAACCTGATCCCGATGCCGCCTGACTCATTTGCCAATACCTCTAACCAGATCATTCGCGAGTTAACTCGCAATTCCGCCGTAGGTCCTTTGTGTAAACAATTGTCGTGCCAAACGATTTTTCTATCGCAATTTACTGCAAATGTCCCGCTTTATCGCGATTCAGTGAGTCGCGGGAGAATCGCGGATGCGGATAGTTGTGACAAAAATGACACCGACACACTTGGAGAGTGACAGGCTTGTCACTTGAGCTTGCATGGTCACGGCGTCGCGTAGTGTACGCACGGGCGTTCATGGCGTGATCATTACGATGCACGATTTCCCGAGGCAAGCATCTACCGGTATGAAAGGATTGATGCCGTGGACGTCTGGTACTCGATTGGAGTGCGAAAGAAAAGAAGCTTTTACGGGTTCATCCGATATCCAGATGGGCGGAGCCGATCTCGGGGAACAGGCCGGTGGCGCCGGAAAAGGTTCGCGGATTATTAAATTGATTGTCGTAGCCGGGGATGATGATATCGGCAATTTCATATATTTCCGACAGGCTGGCCAGCGCGGCCTTTGCGTCGTAGCAGTCGGGCGGGACCCGGCCGGAGAGAAAATGATCACGGGTGGCAACGGCACCGCCCGCAATGACCAGTGTGCTTTCGGGCAGGGCGACAATAAGCCCCGTCTGGCCGGGGGTAAAGCCGGCAAGCGGGAACAGATCGACACCGGTCGCGAGTTTGTCGGGTGCATTCGTGGTGCGGGCGAGTTGAGCCAGGTCCTCATCCACCAGAGCACGCGCCTCATCGCGCTGGGGGCCGATTTTGGATGATGTCGTTTCAAGCATCTGCCGGGCGGTGGCCCGTTCCGTCTCCCCCATCCACCAGCGCGCATCGGTAAAAAGTTTCAGCGCCCGACGATGGGCCGGGCGCCAGCAGGTTAGGAATATATCGGTGATGTCGGCGGGCTTGAGGCCGGTGCGTTCGGAGAGCCGCTGTTCAAGGGCGAGAGCCGGAAGGGCGGGATCGACAAGAATCCGACTCTCGCCGGCTGAGATCAGGGTGGTGGTGGCGTGGGCGGTGCGGACGGGTTGCTTTTCCTTCCACATGTCGTTGCAGGCCATGGCTCCGATGCTGATGACCGATACGGAAAAAATAGTCTCACTCATGCCGGGAAAGTATAGCGTGAATTGCTGCCGAAGGCGGAAGCGGATGGTATTATCTTGCCGGGTCGCGGAACGTATTCTCCGCGGTCATAATCAGGACAGGTGAGGATCGAAGCATGGAACCACGTATCGGGATCATTGGCGGCTCGGGTCTGGGGCCGGAATTGCTGAAAGATTCCGGCATCACGACGGTGGAGATCGATACGCCGTTTGGAAAGCCCGCAGCGGCCCCGATGGTCGGCCAATGCCAGGGAATTCCGATTGCCATTCTGGCCCGCCACGGTATCGGCCACACGTATAATCCAACGCAGGTGCCCTACCGCGCGAACGTTTATGCGCTCAAGGCACTCGGTTGTCGCTGGATCATCGCCTCGGGGGCGGTCGGATCGCTGCAGGAGGATATTCACCCGCGTGATCTGGTGCTGGTGGATCAGGCGATTGACCGAACGGTGCATCGGCCGAGAACTTTTTTTGAACGGGCGGCGGTGCATATCGATTTTGCGCAGCCCACCTGTACCCGGCTGAGAGGCCTGCTGCTGGATGCGGCGGCGGATATGCCCACGCCCATCAACGTTCATCAGCGTGGCACGTACGTCTGCATGGAGGGGCCGGCATTTTCCACCCAGGCGGAATCGCGGATGCACCGAAACTGGGGCGGCGATGTAATCGGAATGACGCTGATGCCCGAGGCGAAGCTGGCGCGCGAGGCGGAGATTGCTTATGCGTCGATCGCTTTGGCGACGGATTATGATTCGTGGCGTCCGCACGATCCGTCGATTGCGCCGACGGAACTGATGCTGGAGATTATTTCGCACCTGAAGCAGGCGACGGAACACGCCATGAAACTCATTGCCGCCGCCATACCGCGGGTTTGGGAAATCCGGCGTGAAACCTTGCCGGCGCATAACGCACTGGCACTGGCGATCTGGTCGGACAAAGCGATGATTCCTGCGGAGGAAAAGGAACGGCTGGCGGTATTGTGGGGCAAGTATTTCTGAAGCCTTCAGCGGGCTTTACGGACGGAAAAGAATTTTTCAATGGCGGTGAGGATCCGTTTATGAACTGTCTGCTGACTTCCAAGGGCGCTGACCAATCGATAGCGGTCTGGGAACTGTGAACACTGATGGATAAAGCCGTCGCGAACTCGCTGATGGAACTGTGCGGCCCGCTGTTCAATGCGATCTTCAAAGAGACCGGCCTGGTGGATATCCCCTTTTTTTGTGGTGCGTCGGCGGGCGTCGGCAATGGGGAGATCGAGGATGATGGTCAGATCGGGCCAGAGATTTCCGGTCGCGGCAGCGGCGACCGCCATGATTTCATCATCCGCTATGCCCCCTCCCGCGCCCTGATAGGCGAGCGTGCTGCTGGTATACCGATCGGCCAACACTGTAATGCCCGACGCCAATGCGGGGCGTATTTCCTGATAGACCAGTTGGGCGCGGCTGGCCATATAGAGGAGCATTTCAGCGCGGATGTGCATCCCCTCGCCGCGCTTGGTGAGGAGGATATTGCGAATATCTTCTCCGATCAGGGTCCCACCCGGCTCGCGAAAGCGTTTGAATTTGACACCGCATGCATGGAGGTATTTTTCAAATTCGGTGAGCTGGGTTGACTTTCCGCAACCATCAACGCCATCAAAAACAATGAATTTGCCCGCCAGTGGATGAGTATGACCAGTCGATCGATCCGCATTATCCGTGGGCATGTCAACAGCCATCAAACCCCCAAAAACAATATGCCGATGCTAAAACACACCGGGACGACGGTCAAGAAACAGCCCGGAGCCCGCGGCATGGGAATCGCGGCGTCTCAAAGCGAGCGGAATCACCCCACTGTTACGGGGCGCTGGGTTCGGGCCAGAACGGCGCCGGGGCCGCGAATTCTTACTCGAATGGAATCATTGATTTGCCGGAGCCGGGCGGGAATTGCGGGATCCGCCCGCACGAACAGATTGGTATTCAAGGCCGCCCGCCAAGGCGCCGAGGCCTCACTTTCGAGGAGCGTGAATTTTACGGGTACGCGGCCGCCGGCGTACGCGTTCAACACATTGGTAAACGCATCGAGTATGGACGCGTCAACGAGAGCGGCAGGAATTTCAATGTTCAGTTCGCGAGCGAGTTTCTCATAGGATTGCTCCAGCGTGAAAACATCGGTCACCCGAAACGTGGGTTGCTCGCGTGAGCGGTCCACCTTACCGCGGATCAGAACAATGGCATCGGTTTTGATCAGCGGGCCGAATTTTTGAAAATCGGAAGCAAACAACTGAACTCTTATGGAGCCGAGCATATCTTCAATATGGACGGTGGCCCATTTTTGCCCTGCATTCGGGCCGGATCGCACGGTGCGCTGATCTACCTGGGTGACCAGTCCGCCGATGATTCCCTCCTTTTGATCAGGTGCCGAGGCGAGCGACTGGGAAGTCAGGGTGACGAAGTCGCGCAGGTGATTCTCAACATCTCGAAGAGGATGGCTGGTGACGTAGAAACCGAGGGTTTCCTTTTCGTAGGCCATTTTCTGCCCCTGCTGCCACTCAGGAACGCGGGGAAGCTGCAACTGAGCGGGCTCTGTCCCGGGGGCGGAAAGGAAGAGATTGGACTGACCGGCGCGGAGCGCGGCCTGATGGGCGCTTCCGGCCTGAATGGCATTTTCAAGCGCCGCCGAAAGCGCGGCACGATTCGGATGAAGGGAATCGAAGGCACCGCTTTTGATCAAAGCTTCCATAACGGCTTTATTGACGCAGCGGGTGTCGATACGTTCACAGAAATCGAAGAGACTTTTGAACGGCCGAATTTTGCCGTCCGCTCCCCCCTGCCGGGCTTCAATGATGGAGGCGACGGCCTTTGCGCCGACGCCCTTGACGGCGGCAAGTCCGAAACGAATGGCGCCGTCAACGACGCCGAAATCGCTGGCACTGACGTTGATATCCGGCGGCAGAACGGGAATGCCGACCTTGCCGCCCGGGACGGACAGATACCGGCATTCATCAATGTATTCGGCCATTTTGTCCTGGCTGACCATTTCAAAGGTCAGCACGGCGGCCATGAATTCCAGCGGGAAATACGTTTTGAGATAGGCGGTCTGAAAGGCGAGGATGGCGTAGCGGGTGGAGTGGCTTTTATTACATCCATATTTGCCGAACTCCTCGATGAGGCTGAAGAGTTCCTGCGCCTGTTTTTCGGGTATCCCCTTGCCTGAGGCGCCGCGGATGAAATGTTCCTTTTCAGCGGCGATCACCTGGGCGTTTTTCTTGCTGATGGCCTTGATGATTTTATACGCCCGCGCCAGCGGGATATCCCCAAGCTGGTTGAATATGCGCATCACCTGTTCCTGATACACCATGATGCCGTAGGTTTCTGAGAGAATGGCGTCCATGATGGGATGCACTTTCGGAATCGGCTTTCGGCCGTGCTTGCGGTCGCAGTAATCGGGGATCAGGTCCATCGGGCCGGGACGATATAGGGCGTTGGCGGCGATGAGGTCTTCGATCCGGTCGGGCCGCATCTTCATGAGAAGCGACTGCATGCCGGGAGATTCAAACTGGAATACGCCGCGGGTTTTGCCCTTCTGAAATATCTGCTGATAGACATACGGATCGGAGAGGTCGATTTTTTCAATATCCAGCCGGGATGGATCAGCGGGGGCGGCGGGATGCGTCAAGGTTGCCCCGTCAGCGGTTGATCTACGGGGCGGAAGCCCGCGGGGATGTCCCGCGGCGATCAGGTCGAGTGCCCGCTGGATGATGGTGAGGGTGCGCAGGCCGAGAAAGTCGAACTTC
>DAHWIP010000100.1:0-6682 GCA_027344975.1 Phycisphaerae bacterium | reverse complement strand
CGTGCCACTTTCATTCGCCGGGCCCAAGATTGAACGATCAACCGATTTCACATTTCACCCGCAGCGCAGAAGAATAACCATGCATCAGGGGGGAGGTAACCCGATTTATCCACTATACTCACATGCTAACGTGGCGGGCCGACTCAGGTCAGTCCGCCATATGGCAGCCGTTGAAGGCGGAGGTCGTCGTCGGCTGCAACAGGGTGCCTCAGAGGAGATCAGATGCCCGGTTCCCCACAAGCTACTTCCCAGTCCGCTTCCGGCGAAACCGCCCCATTTACCGTCAGCAGGCTGGCCGCCCACATCGGGGGGACCGTCGTCGGTGAAGGCGAGCGACGGATTCGACGATGTTGCGGACTCGAATCGGCCGGCCCGGAAGACATCAGCTTCGTATCGAATATTAAATATCTCCATCAGTTGACCACCACCTCCGCGGGGTGCGTGGTGGTGGATGCCAAGCTGGATTACCAATCGATCCAGCGTCCAGCTTCAGCCCCTCTTACCCTGATTCGCGCGGCGGATCCCTATTTCGGATTTCGCCAGATCATGGTGCTGATCCATGGCATGCGTCCGCAACCCAAGCCGCTGGTTTCGCCGCTGTGCGACATTGCGGCGTCGGCAAAAATTGGAGCCGATTGCTATATCGGGCCATTTGTTACCCTTGGTGAAAACTGCGTGGTCGGCGATCGATGCGTCATTTACCCCGGCGCAAAGGTCATGGACGGTACCGAACTGGGATCGGATTGCATCATTTATCCCAACGCGGTGATCTATGATTTCTGCCGACTTGGCAAACGCGTCATCGTTCAATCAGGTGCTGTGATTGGCTGCGACGGCTACGGCTTTGCGACCCATCAGGGGATCCATCACAAAATACCGCAGATCGGGAACGTGATATTGGGCGATGATGTGGAAGTCGGATCCAACACGGTCATTGAACGGGCGGCGATGGAATCGACGGTAATCGGGGAGGGAACCAAGATCGGAAATAATGTTGTGGTGGGTCACAACTGTCAGATCGGCCGACATAATCTGCTGGTGAGTCAGGTTGGCATTGCAGGGAGCTCATCAACGGGCGACTATGTGGTTCTCGCGGGACAGGTGGGCGTGGCGGGCCATATTCATATCGGTGACCGGGTGCGTGCTGCAGCGCAATCGGGCATCACGTCAGATATTGAGCCGAATCGGGATATCGGCGGGACGCCGGCGATGGATTTCAAACTGGCCAAGCGAGTCTATCTGCAGATATTCCAGCTTCCGGAATTGGCCAAACGCCTGCGAGCGGTCGAAGCAAAGCTGGACGCGACAAAGTCGAAGGAGGATGATCATTAGGATTTCAAGATTCTCCGAAACGCCCCGCAATTTCGTTTAGCTGAAAAAAACATATCGTCCTCGGGCCATTCTGGGGAGTACCCGAAAATTCGCATCCGCAACATCTGCGGCGGATCAGGCCCTGCATGGCATTGAAATGCTGGCGGGTTTATTTATCGCCTCTCGGTGAAAGCCCAAGAAAGATATATGTCGATCAACAAGTTCAGCGGACGATGCAGCGCGGTGAAAGGTGGAATTACGGCCAGGATCGCGGTATTCTTAAGCAGGTACTATGGCGAAGAGTAACCCGAGCCTTCTGTTTTTTGAAGTGCGAACGATCATCTGTATGATGAGCGGGATCGCCCTGCTGCTTGCGGCGACGCATCTGTATGCATGGCTGTTGCGGCGCCGGGATCGCTGGCTCGGATTTTGGGGTATCGGGAATTTAATGGCGGCGATCGGGCTTGCGCTGGTAAGCCTGCGCGGTTTTGTGCCGTACGTTTGGGCGGTATCGTTTTCGCAGACGGCCGTGGTGATGGGCCTGTTTCTCAATTGGATCGGCCTGAGATCATTTAATGAAAAGCGTCCTCTCAAGCCCTGGGTGTGGTTGGCGTTTCCCCTGATCTTTATCCTGCTGGAGCTTAAGTCTCCCATCAGCGACACCATGTCCCACCGCATAACGCTGGTTGCGTCCCTGCTAAGCCTGACTGCCCTGCTGATGATCCGGGAACTGATTTCCATACTGAAAAAATCGAACTTGAAGGTTACGCGGTTTTTAATGGTACTCTTTGCGCTTTTTGTGGTGGGAAACGTCACCCGAATAGTCGCGATGTGGATCCACCCCGCCAATCACCTCACGCGTCTTCCATCGCCGGTCGTGGGTTTTACCCTGGCCGGTACACTTGGGCTGTTGACCGCTTGGAATATGGGCTTCCTGATGCTTGCATCCGAGCGTCTGCAAAACGCACTGATGGTGGCGGCCAATACCGACGGCCTGACCGGCGTGCTGAATCGAAATGCTTTTGAGGCGGCCGTCCGCCGGCAACTCCTGCAGAATAAAAACAGACGTACACCATCGACCGCAACCGACAAGGTTGAAGCCGAGGGCTTGGGCGATGCACTCCTGACCATCGATATCGATGAATTCAAACAGGTTAATGATAAATATGGGCATGAAGCCGGTGATGCGTTGCTGCGATTATTCGCCGCGACGGCCCAAAGTTCGCTGCGATCAAGCGATTCATTGGGGCGCCGAGGGGGAGATGAGTTTACCATTTTCCTCAAGGGTGTTGATGAGGCCGGCGCAACAAGAATTGCGGAGCGATTGCGCCGCAGTTTTGCGCACGGTTCTGAAAGCGATCCGCAAATCGGACGGCCAGCGACGCTCAGCATAGGTATCATGATGATCCGGCCGGGCGATGACTCGCTTGACGGCCTGCTGGCACGAGCCGATGCCGCCATGTATCGGGCCAAGGGGCAGGGCAAGGATCGAATCATGGTCGCCTGATGTGCGGCTCCACGGGGAGAGCCAATATTGCAAATCGACGTGGGCCCGGTTTCGCGGTCGCCAGCCATTGAAATCGTTGACATTTTGGGGGTGGGTAAGCGGCCGAGGCTCGGCACTGCCGCTTGTGTCGAATAGGAAAAGTATGAGGCTTCAGGTGCCGCGGCTGGAGCGGAGATTGCGGGGACGGGAGCATCCCGAGGTTGACGCCGCCCGAGCCGTGGTTTCGCACGAGTGGCTGCATTTTTTGCGGCCATTTCTGCGAAACGCATTTACGAAATAACACCATTTTCGCATAGGAAACGCCATGCTTTGGCGGCTGAAGCGGAAAAAAAACGGCCAGCCGGAAATTTTTTTGCCAAAACTACTTGACAACGGTGGAAAAATGTAGTATTCTCTCTTTGTCAGGTTTTAAAGCGCAAATTTCGGGGTCGAGAGCAAGTCGCGAATGTTCGCAAACCGTCTGGCGCCGCGGTTTTGATGTTTGGTGCCGATTTTACATATGGCTTCCATGAGGAGCCGGGAGGATTTTCAATGTCTCGTAAATTGTTGGTTACACTGCTTTCGGCCGCCTCCATTGGCGGAATTGCGATGGCGAGTGGGACCGCATCAGCGGATCTCATCGGCGTCAATTTTGTTGTGCAAGGCACCAATGTTGCGAATAATAGCCTCAGCGCCACCAGCACGGCAGGGTATATACCTCAGGAAAATTTTAATAACGTCACCTCGCCCGCCACCTTGGGCACCGCCGGAACCAGTAATGATTTCGGCCCAATAAACAACCTGGTGGACAGCACGGGTGCGTCCACACCTGTTTCGATCTCCGGTGTTTTTAACAATAACTATCAGACAGGAACCCATCCCGTCAACGGGCCAAATTACGCCCTGCTGTATGGTGAGTTCAAGACCGGGAAAAGCACGTCCACCGCCACGGCAACCAGCAGCGTCACGCTCTCCGGGCTCGGCAGTGGGTCGTACAACTTGGTTGTCTATACAGTAGCGGATTTTTTCAAAGTCACATCCATCACGGGAACCTTCTCGGTCGGCAGCGACAGCCAGACGGTTATGGAGCAGCAAGGCTCGAGCTTCGACGGAACTTTCGTGAATGCGACCGGCACCACCCCGGGTAACTACATCGAATTCACCAACATCACGCCGGTGAATGGGGATATCACGCTCAATATATTGGCTACGAACGGTGCGAACGTGGGTGTGGATGGCATTCAGCTTCAGACGGTACCGGAACCGGCAAGCGTCGGCATTTTTGGAGCCGGTGCGGTCGGACTGATGCTACTGAGCCGTCGGCGCCGTGCACTGAAGTAAGCAATCAAGGGAAATAATAGCTCGCCCGATGATGGTCGGGCTGAGCTGATGAAACACCTGGGGGTGGATCGGAAGAATCCCGATCCATCCTCTTTTTTTTTACGGCAGGTAAATGCGAGCCGTATACGCGGGACGCGTCCCAAGTACACGGTACTCGGCGGCCTCGATCGGAAGCGATTCCTCAATCGGCATTTTTCGTCGCCCGACCGGCCTTGAATGCAATACGGATCACAGATGATTGACGAGTGCAATAAGAGCACGGATATCAGTTGCATCGAGATTCATGGATTACCCCCATCAACAAAATCCCACGAAATCGATTCAGCTTTGTTGCCCAATATGATACCCCGCACCAACTCCGGGGCGAAAGGGCATCTGGGCAACCTTGAGGACAACGTCCGCGGGGTGGACGGCGGCATGGTATGCGAATTATTTCGCAACTCACCGGCCCCTGGGGCGTTTCTTGAATCAATGAGTTTTTCGTGGTCTGAAAGGAGACGAAGCGATGGAAGATGTTATCAGTCGTCGGCGGTACATCATGGGCCTTGCTGCAGCGGGGATGGCGCTGAGTCTGCCATTACCTCTCATGGCGGATGGACGGTTTGGCAGAAATTATCTCGAGCCGTGTACGGTCTATCCCAAATACCAGAGTCATGTGAAATTTTATATCCATGGGCGATATCGTTACTGCGATACCAATGATATCCCGGATCATAAGGTGGGGCGATTTCCCGACCGCGGTTGTCCCAATGCCATCCGGCCACAGAATCTGCGCTTTCGCATGCCGCTGAGGCCGCGATTGAGATCGGAAACGACCCCCGTGGAGAATTGGGAATTTTATGGTGTGGCACTGGACGGCGTGGTGTTCGACCCGGGCACAGCGGGTTTCTGGCATCACCAGCGCGGGTCGATCTGGAATTTCGCGGTACTGACTGGATTTGGCAACCTCGGTCTCGATCAGAGTCATGGGCACGTACAATCCGACGGCATGTATCACTACCATGGGTTACCGACGGTTCTGGTGCACCAACTCCATGGATGGAACAAGGTGACGCTGATCGGATATGCGGCGGATGGATTTCCGATCTACGCCCCATGGGGGTATTCACGGGCGAATGATGCCAACAGTGAGGTGAAACTGCTGCGTTCCAGTTATCGGCTCAAAGAGGGGAATCGCCCATCTCCCCCTGCCGGACCGGGTGGTCGTTACGACGGACGCTACACGGGTGATTTTGAATATGTGGAGGGGTACGGCGATCTGGACGAAGCGAACGGGCGCACCGGCGTAACGCCGGAATATCCGGACGGCACCTACTATTACGTGGTCACGGAAGAATTCCCCTTTATAGGGCGCCTTTTCCGGGGTCGACCGGATTACAGCTTCCGCAAACATGCACAGCATCTTGGGCGGCCGCGACACAGCCACGGTGGCGGTGGAAGAGGAAGAGGCCCGCGCGGAATGGGACCTCCGTTTTTTCCTCCGGGAAGAGGATTTTAATATTTTTACCCGCGACGCCTGATGCGTTCCGGGGCGGACTCGCAGAGGATGTCAGTTGGCCGGGATTTGACGTGTCCGCCGCATCCCGGCCGGTGCGGCGGTGGGTCGGAACGGCGTCGTCGGGGTGAGATTTAATTGAACGGTTCTACCGCCATCAACAACCACGGCAGACGGCGGAAACCTTCCACAGCGCCGGATACAAGCCGGTGAGATCAACCCGGCGGACGATGCGTGGCGCATGATCGGAGTTGAGGGGTTCCAAGAACACAAATTCGCCATCTTTGGCCTTGACGCCGGACGCATCGACAAAATGGATGCGTTTGAAGGTTGTCGAAAAATTATCCGCATCGCCGAGCCGCACGAGACAATCGTCACCATCCACCGGCGTTCGGTCGCCGGAGAAAATCACAATATCTCCCGGCTGATAGACGGGCGTCATGGAATCGCCGTCGATCCGCAGTGCAAAACACCCATCGACCAGTTCGTTGGGAATCAGGGCGTCGCGGTCGGCGATGTTGACGGGGTAATCGAGATCGGTGGCCTCGATCGGTGCTCCGGCCGCAACGCGGTTGATAAGTGGAACTTTTTTCAGCGGGACGGGGGTGAATCGTTCCGGAACTTCGCGGTTATGGTCGGGCGCTGATGGAGGTTCGGCGGGGTTGCCGATATGGATGCGGGCCGAATCACCAGCAAGACGATCCCGCAATGTATCGGGCACTTTTAACCAGTCGGCCTGACGACAGAGTTCATTTTCCTCAAGGCCAAGGGCGTGTTCCAGTTTGCGAAGTTTCTCGCGGGTTGGGGGTCCGACGATACGGCCGGTTTCGATGTTTGAGATGTAGGGCTTGCTGATGCCGGTGGCGGCAGCGAGTTGGTCTTGAGTAAGACTCATTTCTTGCCTGCGATTTCGGATTTTCAGGCCAAATTCGGACAAATTTTGAGCGTATTGCATGATTTTTTACTCCGAACCCATTTATATGTTGATTATCATACAAACATATCTGGATCATGTCAAACAGCGGCTGGATAGCGGGCGGCGACTTCCG